>JAUZQX010000134.1 GCA_030950765.1 Ghiorsea sp. | reverse complement strand
TTTGATTTTTCGGAGGTGCATTTGGCACCCGTACTCAACTTCTTTAGAACTTTGGAAACCCAAGGGTTAGATAGTTTGCAACATGAAATTGAACTTTTACATGGTTTTCAGACCATTAAAATACTTGCCAGAGGCACGGTGCTAGGCAAACAAGAAGACCAGCTGTTTTCAGGCTGGCTTTTAGTATTTGATGATGTGACACAGTTGGCAGAAGCCCAGAAACATCAAGCATGGTCAGAGGTGGCACAACGCTTGGCACATGAAATTAAAAACCCATTGACACCGATTAAACTTTCGACTGAGCGTTTGCAGCGCCGCTTTCGTTCTCAAGTGGACAACATTGATGTTTTTGATACATGTACCAAAGCTGTGATTACCCAAGTTGAACGTCTGCAACGTTTATTGGCTGATTTTTCAAACTTAGCAACATTGCCAAAACCAAGAACGGAAGTGGTTAGTATACGCTCATTGTTGCAAGACTTGCGTGAGCTTTACAGTGCATACCAAAATGTAACGTTTGAAGGTTTACCTGAAGGTGATGTATGCTGTGACCCTGACCAAATTCGTCAGGTTTTAATTAACTTGATTGATAATGCACTGGCTACGAATGCTTTGGTTCGTGTTTTTGTAGAGGTGACTGAACATGATACGAAATTTTATGTACAAGATGAAGGTTCAGGCATTGATGAAAAAACACAAAAGCATATGTTTGAACCCTATTTCTCTACCAAAAGGGATGGTAGTGGTTTGGGCTTAGCGATTGCACAGCGTATTACAGAAGAGCATGATGGTACATTGAAGTTGGTATCTGCTGCATCACCTACACGGTTTTGTATGCGTTTGCCGCATAAACTTATACTTCGAGGTTTAGAGGAGGAAAGGGCATGACGATTCATATTTTAATTGTTGATGATGAGCAGCCAATCCGAGAATCTTTGCAGGGGTTATTTGAAGATGAAGGTTATTTGGTAAGCACAGCACCTTCAGGTGAAGAAGCTGTTGCTCGGTTCCGTAAACATCCCGTTGATTGTATTTTCTTAGATATTTGGATGCCTGGTATTGATGGCTTGGAAACCATGAGCCGTATTAAACAAATGGATGCTGATGTGCCCGTAATTATGATGTCTGGGCATGCAACGATAGATACGGCTGTACGTGCAACAAAGTTGGGAGCATTTGATTTTATTGAAAAGCCATTCGCATCAGAAAAGTTGCTTATTTTATTGCGCAATGCAATTGAGAAGCGTCGTTTAGCAACAGAGAACTTCGATTTAAGGCAAGAAAACAGTCGCGTGTCATCCCAGTTGATTGGTGATAGCCCTGTGATTCAAGAAGTGCGTAAGGCCATTAAAAAAGCCAGTATGAAAGATACACCTGTGATGATTGTAGGCGAACATGGTACAGGCAAGTCTATTGTGGCACGGTTACTGCACGAAGCATCACAACGACAAGGGAAACCGTATATTATTTTCCATCCGCGCACATTGTCAGAGGAGGATGTGCGGCACGAACTTTTTGGCTATGAAAAAGGGGCTTTTGTTGGTGCACTTTATACCCAGCGTGGTCGTTTAGAGGCGGCGCATGAGGGTGTTATTTATTTTGAAGAAATCACACAAGTACCGTTATCTTTACAACAGTGCTTGCTTCAAGCGATACAAGAAAAACGAGTGCAGCGGCAGGGTAATCAAAAGCAACATCCTTGTGATGTACGTTTAATCATGAGCTCGTGTTGTACGCAGGACATTTTATTATCTAGCAATGCTTTACTGCCTGAGCTATACGCAAAAATGAACGGCACAACCATTTGTATGCCCAAGCTAAAAGATAGATTAGAAGATATACCAGCATTGCTCACTTTTCTGGCGCAAGAGCAATTGGAAAGCTTGGGGGGTGAGCCCGTTACATTTTCAGATGACGTGATAGCCTTATTACGGGTTTATGATTGGCCAGGGAATATACGAGAGTTACGCAACTACGTGGAGCGTTGCCATATTTTATGTTCTGGGCAAATGTTAACTGTAGAAAACATGCTTCCCTTAGATGCATCGCAACAAAAACCAAGTTTTGCAGCAGTACCCGATGATTCGGTACTGATGGATGGGTTTCATGATGCGCGAAAACAATTTGAAAGAAGTTATATTATCCATCATTTGGAAAAAAATGATTGGAATGTTAGTAAAACAGCGGCGGATATTGGTATGGAAAGAAGTCAGTTGCATAGGAAAATAAAATCGCATGATTTAACCCCACCAAACAAATGAATATTTTAGTCTTGGGTGCTGGGGAAGTTGGTTTTCATATTGCCATGCGGTTGGCGGCAGAAGGGCATGATGTTGCCGTGGTTGATTGTAGTGAAGAGCGGATACAGCGGGTTGCTGATACTATGGATGTACGCACGGTGTTGGGCAATGCAGCACATCCCTCGGTGTTGGAAAGTGCTGGGGCTAATAATGCTGACCTATTGATTGCTGCGACAGCTAGCGATGAAACCAATATGTTGGCATGTCAGGTGGCACACTCATTGTTTAAGGTTACCACAAAAATGGCGCGCATTCGTGAACCTGATTTCGCCAATAATAAGCACCTTTTTGGGCGTGATGACCTGCCAATTGATATGATTATTTCGCCAGAGCATGAAGCGGCAAGAGCAATTGTAAAACGTTATCAAGTGGCGTCGGCAATGGACGCGCAAGGTTTTGCAGGTGATAGGGTGCAATTGCTGGGTATGATGATTCGCGCCAAAAGTTTATTGGCAGGTTTGGCCTTAGAAGAGCTTTCTGATGTGATGGGTGAGAACCGCGTGTTTGTGGTGGCACATGAGCATAATCGCAAGTGGAAGGTTCCTGCACCTGATACGGTGTTATTGGCAGGAGACAGTGTTTACCTTGCAGTTGCAAGTCATCAAGTTGAAGCTGTTGTAGAGGCTTTGGAGGGCTGTAAACAAGAACAAAGTGTGAAGCGTAATGTGATGCTGGTTGGTGGCGGTAACGTTGGTTATGCAGTTGCTCAAGCCTTGGAAAAAATGGGGGTGTCGGTTAAACTGATTGAACACAATGAGGAGCGGGCAAAATGGATAGCTGACCATTTGGATTCAACCATTGTCTTGCATGGTGATGCTTTGGATCGAGACTTGCTGGAAGAAGAAGCCATTGCACACATGGACGATTTTCTAGCCCTTACCAATGATGATGAGACAAATATTTTGAGTAGTTTGATTGCGAGTAAATATAAAGTACCTCATGTGGTGACGTTGGTAAATCGTGCGATTTATTCTGACCTTGTGCGAGAAATTGGCTTGGATGTGATTGTGTCGCCACGCTTTACGACTGCGGCATCGATTTTACGCCATGTGCGCAAAGGAAGTATTTTAGGTATGTCTCCCTTGGGTGATGGAACACTTGAAGTGATTGAAGCGGAAGCACTCGCAACAGCGAAGATTCTGGAGTTGCCGCTTAAAGATTTGAGCTTACCCAAAGATACGGTCATTGGTGCTATTGTACGCGGTGAAACTGTAATTATTCCTGATGGGGAAACCATGGTGTTGCCTAATGATCATGTGGTGTTGGTGTCGCGTGCTGATGCTATTCGTGATATTGAACGTCTGTTTGAAGTTCGCCTTGAGTTCTTTTAATGGGAAAGGTTTAAGCCATGCATTCTAAAGGTGTAGTTTGGACATTGGGTGTATTGGTTTCATTATTTGCAGGGGGCATGGTGTTTCCTGCACTGATTGCCCTATATTATGACTCAGGGCATGCTGACCAGTTTATTTTAGCAGCTCTCTTGGTGTTGATGTTAGGTGTTTTGATGATTAACTGGGGAGGAGGAGCACCCAAGCAACTGGGTCATAAAGATGGTTTTTTGATTGTGGCTTTGGCTTGGGTGGTGTTGTCGGTATTAGGGGCAATCCCATTTTTAACGACAGGTACCTGCGACTCTGTGATTGATGCTTTGTTTGAATCGACATCTGGCCTAACCACGACAGGTGCAACAGTATTGACAGGTTTGGATACAATGCCGCGTTCGATTCTGTTTTGGCGTTCTATGCAAGAGTGGTTGGGGGGCATGGGGATTATTGTTTTGGCAGTGGCGGTGATGCCGCTTTTGGGCGTGGGGGGTATGCAATTATTTCGTGCTGAAACCCCAGGGCCAGTTAAAGATAAGTTGACAGCACGCGTAACGGAAACTGCCAAGGTACTTTGGTATATTTATCTATCGATGACAGCGATTACTGCGCTTTGTTTATGGCTGGCAGGCATGGGTATATTTGATGCCATTAATCATGCGATGACGACAGTTGCCATTGGTGGTTTTTCAACACATGACGCAAGCATTGGTTATTATGAATCCGATACTATTCGCGGGCTTATTATTTTATTCATGTTTTTTGCAGGTATAAATTTTACATTGCATTTTGCTGCGATGCGGCGTGGTTTTTCAGTGTCAGCATATACAAGAGATGAAGAATTTAAAACTTATGTGAAATGGATTTTAGCGTTGATCTTTTTAATTGGTTTTCTTGCCTTGATTTCAGGCAAAGGTACCTGGGATGAAGTCCTGTTTAATACGGTATCGATTGCCACAACCACAGGTTTTGCTGTGAGTGATTATGGGGCTTGGCCGCCAGGCACAACAATGCTGTTGCTGATGGCGATGTTTGTTGGTGCATGTGCAGGTTCTACGGGTGGCGGTATGAAAGTAGTGCGTGTATTACTGTTGTTTAGGCAAGGTATGCGAGAAGTTCGACGTTTAATTCATCCGCATGCAATTATTCATGTTAAAATTGGTGAACAAAGTGTTCAAGGGCCTGTTGTGCAAGCCTTATGGGGGTTCTTTGTGTTGTATATGGTCTGTTTTGCGGTGATTGCCGTTTTGGTTGCTTCATCGGGCGTGGATATGACAACTGCAATCTCTGCAGCAGCAGCATGTATTACCAATACAGGCCCTGGTTTTGGCGACGTAGGCCCTGCTTCAACTTATGCTTTGTTGCCCGATACTGCTAAGGCTGTTTTGATGTTCGGTATGGTCTTGGGAAGGCTTGAAATATTCACGTTTTTTGTGCTGCTTGTGCCAGAGTTTTGGCGGAAATAAAATTTTGTATCTTGTAAAGTTGGCTATCTGCGTTTGATTCGTCTATTGTAGCGTCTAAATATACTTATTTTTGAGTGACTTAAACATTATTTAGGGGATGCATTTTTGTGAAAAGAGCATTTTGGAAAACAGATTGGTTTTTGGGGTCAGTGCTTACGCTTTTATTTTTTGCTGCGTATGATTCTTCAATCATTAAAAACCTTGAGTTTTCAGTCTATGACTTTGCCTTAGAAACCAGTGCCCAGCCTGCAAATGATAGTGTGGTTATCATTGATATTGATGATGCATCCATTGATTTGATTGGTCGCTGGCCATGGCCTCGCACCGAGATGGCAGATATGATTGAAACACTGACCAAAGCGCAAGTGCGTATGGTTGGCGTTGATATTTTTTATAGTGAAGAACAAGCCGATAATGGCAATAATGCTGCGTTGAAATTGGCAGACCTTTTGCAAGAACAAGGCGATGCATTGCTGGCAGAAGCCGATGTTTTGGCTGCGCAAGGTCATGAAGCAGAGGCTGATGCAAAGTTTGCAGAGGCTGATGTAAAACTGTTGCAAGCGGATAAGGTTATTGCTGAAGCCATGTCTAAAAATGGCGATGCAAGGCTGGTGAAAGCAGTACAGCAAGCGGGCAATGTGTTTATGCCTATGTTTTATGAGGCAGGGGAAGCTTTTGGGCGACCAGATAGTACATTGCCGCCTTATATTTCACGCATGGCGATTGAAAATATTGGTGATATTGACACAACAGCACCACCGATTAGTGCAGTAAAGCTGTCGTATCCATTCGCCGAGTTATCACAAGTATCGGCAGGTATAGGTTACCTTAATGTTTTGCGAAGCTCGGATGGTGTGCTGCGTTCGGAACCTTTAATTGTTGATTATTACGGCAAGTTTTTCCCCTCAATGTCTTTGGCGATGGTAGCTTATGATTTGAACCTCACCATGAATGATGTGTTGGTCAATATTGGACACAGTGTAGAGCTTGGTGCTTTAGTGATTCCAACGGACACTGCGATGCAGGTTTCACCAAAGTTCTATGCGGATTTGGGCGATAAGGAGGGACAGGCTTTTCGTCATATTTCTTTTTATGATTTGAAAGCGGGTAAAGTTCCACTTGATGTGCTTAAAGATAAAATTGTCCTTATTGGGGTGACGGCTGTTGGTATTGGAGAAGGCTACCCAACACCGGTGAGCAATAATATGAACACGGTTGATTATCACGCGAATGTGATAGAAAGTTTGCTCAATAGCAGTTTTATCACCACGCCCGAGTGGGCTGGTATTGCGGGGCTTGTTCTATTGCTTACTGTAGGTTTTTTCTTGTCGGTTGTGTTGCCTAGGTTGAGTGCTTTTCTGGGTACGGTTGTTACCTTCAGTTCGTTACTCGTGATTGTTGGTTACACATTTGTTTCGTTAACAGATAGTGGTTTGTGGGTACCAACGATGACGGCCGCGAGTTTATTGCTTGTTGGTTATATTATTTTGACCATTAAACGTTTTTCCGCCAGTGAAGATGATAGGGCTAAGATTTCATCAGAATCTGCTGAAACCAATAAAATGTTAGCTTTGTCTTTTCAAAGTCAGGGTATGTTGGATATGGCTTTTGATAAGTTTAAGAAATGCCCGCCAGCCGATGATATTTTGGATGGTATGTATACCTTAGCTTTAGATTTTGAACGCAAACGTCAGTTTAACAAAGCGGCGGCTGTGTATGAGTATATTTTAGAGCATAATCCAAAATTTAAAGATGTGAAACAGCGTATGGAACGCACCAAAGATGCTGGTGAATCCATGGTTTTTGGTGGTACAGGTGCTGGTGGGGGTATGGGAACCCTGATGATTACAGGTGGGGCGAAACCAACACTGGGTCGTTATGAGATTGTAAAAGAAATCGGCAAAGGTGCGATGGGTACGGTATATTTGGGTAAGGATCCTAAAATTAACCGTGATGTAGCCATTAAAACGATGGCGCTTTCACAAGAGTTTGAAGGCGATGAATTACAAGATGTCAAAGATAGGTTCTTCCGCGAAGCAGAAACAGCAGGTATGCTGAACCATCCCAATATTGTGACCATGTATGATGCTGGTGAAGAACATGACCTTGCTTTTATTGCCATGGAATTTTTAGATGGTACAGATTTGGCACCCTACACCAAAAAAGGCAAGTTATTGCCACAAATGGCAACGTTAAAGATTGTTGGTAAAGTAGCGGAAGCATTACATTATGCCAGTAAACAACATGTAGTACATAGGGATATTAAACCTGCCAATATCATGTTACTTAAGAATAAAACAGTAAAAGTAACCGATTTTGGTATTGCGCGTATTACGGCATCAAGCAAGACCAAAACAGGTATTGTTTTGGGTACACCATCTTATATGTCACCAGAACAACTTTCAGGTAAACATGTTGACGGGCGCTCAGATATATTTTCGTTGGGTGTGATGTTGTATGAGATGTTGGTTGGAAAACGCCCTTTTAAAGGTGACTCCATGGCAACGCTTTTGTTTCAGATTGCCAATGAACCACATCCTGATATTCGTGAGTTTGATCCCAACTTACCCCAAGAGGTAAGCACACTGATTAATGATATGTTAGAAAAGAACCCTGATAAACGCTTGCCCAATGGTGGTGCTGTGATTCGAGGAATTATTGCATGCTTGAAAGTAATGGCAACTAAGGATGGTAAAAAATGAGCGCACTTGAGATGATTGCTGTCACAGATGTGGGTATAAAACGAGACCACAATGAAGACTGTGTTGGCACGGATGAAGCAAATGGAATTGCAGTTTTAGCAGATGGTATGGGTGGCCATAATGCTGGTGAAGTTGCCAGTGCAATGGCTGTAGATTTGGTCATGCGTCTGCTACAAGACGGTATTAAACGTTTCCCACAAGGGGAACTGGATGAAGAAACAGGTTTTTCGAAAGAGGCGATGTTGGCACGTAAGTCATCAATTACTGCGAACAATGTAATTATTGAAACAGCGGAAGCCAAACCAGAGTGTGCAGGTATGGGTACAACACTGGTTGTTGCATTATTTTACGGTGACAGGGTGGCAGTGTCTCATGTTGGTGATTCACGCATGTATTTATTGCGAGATGAATACTTGACCCACGTCACAGAAGATCATTCACTTATACAAGAGCAAGTGCGGCGTGGTTTACTTACTGCTGAAGATGCACGAAACTCGTCGATTAAGAATTTGGTTACCCGGGCATTGGGTGTTGAGAAAGATGTTGAAGCTGATGTTGTCGAGGAAATCACGCGTGTAGGCGATATTTATATGATGTGTTCGGATGGTTTAACGGATGTTGTGCCTGATGAAGCGATTCGTTTGACCATGATTGAGCATGCAAACCATTTGGATGTGGCAGCTCAAACACTGATTGATTTGGCCAATGATGCAGGTGGTCCAGATAATATTTCAGTGATATTGATTCGTGTAAAAGGTTCAATATCGCGCAAAAAAGGTTTGTTTTCGCGACTATTTGGAGGGAAATAAGATGAGTACTAAGCTTATTTTAAAGTTCAAAGATACGGTTATTTCTGAGTTTGAACTCAATCAAGAAGAAACAACGATTGGACGAAAACCCGAAAATACCATTCATATTGATAATTTGGCAGTGAGCAGTAAACATGCAAGAGTGTTGAAGATTGGTAAAAAGGTCATTCTTGAAGACTTAGGCAGCACCAATGGTACACTGGTGAATGGGCAAGAAACCTCCAAACATATCTTGAATAATGGTGATGTGATTACTGTGGGTAAACATACCTTAACATTTGTGGCGCTGGATGATGAAGCCCCAATTACGGCACCTGCTACTGAAGAAGAAGATGACATGGATAAAACCATGATTATCAGCTCCGCGGCTAGAGAAGAGATGATGGCATCCCAAGGTGGTGCAACAGCTAAATCAACTGCGGAATCATCGGTTTCCATGTTGCTTGCCAAAGTCCAATATATTTCAGGACCCCTTATGGGTAAAGTTATCGAGTTGAAATCATCACTTACCAGTATTGGTAAAGGCGATAGCTGTAAGATTAAAGTGAAGGGTTTACTTGTGGGTAAACAAGCTGCTGTGATTACCCGTAGGCCTACGGGTTATCATATTACTTACCTTGAAGGAATGAGTAAACTTAGGGTAAATGGTGAGGTGGTCAGTAGTGCACCGCGAGTATTAAAAGATGGTGATATTATTGAATTGAGCGATACCAAACTTGAGTTTTTTATCAAAAAGTAAGCTCACATAAATCACTGTGTATGTTAAACACCCTGATAACTTTTGCGTTATCAGGGTGTTTTTTTTAGCCTAACCAATGGCGTGCATTTTGGAACATACGCAACCAAGCACCTTCTTCTTGTCCACGTTCAGGATAATAAGAGAACTGACTATTCCTGAATAAACGTTCAGGGTGTGGCATCATAATATTAAAACGACCATCATTTGAGCTGAAACCAGTGAGTCCCTCTGGCGAACCATTGGGGTTAGCAGGGTAGGATGTTGCAGCTTGCCCATTGGCATCAATATAACGCAAATATGGATGAGATTGTTGTTGTTGCTCAGGGTTGTTAAATGTTGCTTTACCTTCGCCGTGGGCAACTACCAAAGGCAGTTTAGAGCCAACCATATTTTGCATGAAAATAGATGGTGTATCCAAAACTTCAACCATCAATAAACGGGCTTCAAATTGCTCGGATATATTACGCTCAAAGCTTGGCCAGTGTTCTGCACCAGGAATGATATCTTTAAGCTGGCTCATCATTTGACAGCCATTACACACACCCAAAGCAAAGGAATCATCTCGGTTAAAGAAGGCTTGGAATTCATCGGCTGCACGTGGGTTAAATTTAATCGAATTTGCCCAGCCGCGACCTGCACCCAAAACATCACCAAATGAGAAACCACCACAAGCGACTAAACCTTGGAAGTCGGCCAATGATACTCGCCCTTCAATCAAGTCGGACATGTGTACATCCACAGATGTAAACCCTGCTTTATCAAAAGCCGCCGCCATTTCAATTTGACCATTGACCCCTTGTTCGCGCAACACAGCCATTTTAGGGCTTGTTTTGTTGATAAACGGTGCAGTGATGTTTTCACTCACATCATAGTTTAAATCAGAAAATAGACCTTGGTCTTCAGGGTTGTTGATGCCATTAAAAGCTTGCTTGGTACATTCTGGATTATCGCGCAGACTTGCTAGTTGGTAGGATGTTTCAGTCCAGATTTGTTGTAAATCGAGCACGGGTTCATCCAATACGGTTTGACTGTTGTGAACCATGTGCAACTGCAAGTCATCATTGGTGCTACCGATGATGTGGGATACATTGCTTAAACCTTGTTTGTCCAACAGGGCAAACACTTGCTGCCTATGTTCACGTTTGATTTGAATCACTGCACCCAATTCCTCAGTAAAAAGAATGGATAAGGCATCTTCACCCAAACCATCAAGGTAAATATCCAAACCTGTGCGCCCTGCAAATGCCATTTCTGCCAGTGTGGTAAATAAACCACCATCCGAGCGATCATGATAAGCGAGCAACAGACCGTCTTGATTCAAGCTTTGAATGGCATTAAAGAAATTGGCAAACATGGTGGCATCATCAAGGTCAGGTGTTGTTTCACCTGTAGTTTGATACACTTGTGCTAAACATGAACCACCCAAACGGTTTTTACCCTGCCCCAAATCCAAAAGGATTAGGTCGGTCTCATCCATGTCGGTTCGCAATTGCGGGGTAAGTGTTTTACGGATATCAGTGACAGGCGCGAAAGCTGATACAATCAATGAAACAGGGGACACGACTTGTTTTTCACCATCATCATCTGTCCATTTGGACTTCATGGATAAGGAGTCTTTGCCCACAGGAATGGAAATACCCAAAGCAGGGCAGAGCTCCATGCCTATGGCTTTGACGGTATCATACAATGCTGCATCTTCACCATCATGCCCGCAAGCTGCCATCCAGTTGGCGGATAGTTTGATGTCACCAAGTTTGTTGATGTTTGCCGCCGCGATGTTGGTTAAAGCTTCGCCCACAGCCAAACGTCCTGATGCTGGCGCATTGAGGATGGCAAGCGGCGTGCGCTCACCCATTGCCATGGCTTCCCCCGTATAGTTGTTGAAATCAGATGCCGTGACGGCAACATCAGACACGGGAACTTGCCAAGGGCCAACCATTTGGTCGCGCGCTACCAAACCTGTGACACTCCTATCACCAATGGTGATGAGAAACTCTTTGCTGGCGACAGTGGGTAAACGCAACACACGCATCGCTGCTTCTTTGATATTGATATTGTCAGGTAATGATGTTGATTTGGTGGTTTGATGGTGTACATCGCGCAACATCTTGGGTGGTTTGCCCAGTAATGTTTCTAAGGATAAATCTACAGGTGCATCACCGAGTAATGTATCATCTACATACAAATGCCCATCATCGGTCGCTTCACCCAGCACGGCAAACAAACAACGCTCACGTTCACACATCGCAGTAAATGTTGCTAAAGATTCAGGTGCAATGGCAAGTACATAACGCTCTTGCGCCTCATTGCACCACACCTGCATAGGGCTCATGCTGGTTTCCATATTATGCACATTGCGCAGATCAAACTTGCCGCCACGCCCTGCATCATGAATCAACTCAGGCACGGCGTTGGAAAGACCACCTGCACCAATATCATGGATAAACAAAATCGGGTTATCATCACCCAACTGCCAGCAACGGTCGAGCACTTCTTGGCAGCGACGTTCCATTTCAGGATTACCACGTTGCACAGAATCAAAATCAAGTGCTTCAGCATTGGCACCTGTATCCATGCTTGATGCAGCACCACCACCCAAACCAATCAGCATGGCTGGACCACCAAGTTGAATAATCAATGAACCCGCTGGCACTTCATCTTTATCCACATGCCTTGCATCAATATTACCCACGCCACCAGCCAGCATGATGGGTTTATGATAACCTTTGATTTCACCATCCACTTCTTGTTCGTAGGTTCTAAAATAACCACTGATATTGGGGCGACCAAATTCGTTATTAAAGGCTGCTGCACCAATCGGTCCATCCAACATAATGTCCAATGCCGAGGATACACGCTCAGGTTTACCATGGTGCGTTTCCCAAGGTTGTTCAAAACCAGGGATTTGTAAGTTGGATACGGTAAAACCAGTTAAACCTGCTTTGGGTTTAGAGCCAATGCCTGTTGCCCCTTCATCGCGGATTTCCCCGCCCGAACCAGTGGCTGCACCCGCAAAAGGAGAGATAGCAGTCGGGTGGTTGTGCGTTTCCACTTTCATCAAGATATGTGTCACATCATCATGGGTTTGGTATGTTTTATCTGTATCGGGGTAGAAGCGTTTGCATGCGCCGCCTTCAATGACTGATGAGTTGTCTGAGTAGGCAACAATCGTGCCTTCGGGTGAAGTGCGGTGGGTATGACGAATCATGCCAAACAATGAGATGTCCATGTCTTTGCCATCAATTTTCCAATCGGCATTGAAGATTTTATGACGACAATGTTCCGAGTTGGCTTGGGCAAACATCATCAACTCGGCATCAGTTGGGTTGCGTTGAAGTGCCTCAAAACTTTCTAATAAATAATCAATTTCATCTTCGGCTAATGCCAAACCCAGTTGTATATTGGCAGCTTCAAGTGCATTTCGCCCATTTTTTAGTATGTCTATGCGCTGCAATGGCTGTGGGGCTTGATGTTGAAACAATACGTGTAAGTCATCGGTGTTGCGTAACACTGATTCGGTCATACGGTCATGAATCAAGGGAATAATACGGTCAGTATCACCTGCAATCTCATAAGCAATGCCGCGTTCGATACGAATCAGTGTTTCCAGCCCGCATATATTAGCAATATCCGTTGCTTTGCTTGACCACGGCGAAATGGTACCAATACGTGGGGTGACAATATATATATCCTTGGCGACAAAATGCTGGGCTGTACAATCAAGCAGCTGATTTAACCTATCAAGGTCTTGCTTGGACCATTGACTGGTTGTTTCTACTATATATATATAGTGAGCAACGAGTTGTGGTGTATCAAGTGCTTTGTTTAACTTATTGGAGCGAAAGTCAGACAATGCAGTTTGACCTTTTAAAATGATGATTGAGGTAGTGTTTGATTCAGACATGGCGGCAGTCTAATCGCTAAACCATAAATTTCGATACCCATGTTTGTAATTCGGGTTTAAAAGCAAGGTGTGTCATTATTACACACTCTTTAAAGCCTTGGATTGACGCATAACACGTTTGCGGCGATGTTTCGCACCGTTGCAATGGGAGAATCAATAAGACCTCTGGCTTTTGCTGAAAGTATTATTGGAAGGAAATTGCAAACAAAAAACAATGGTTCACTTTCGGGTGAATCAAATAAAAAACAATAGGATGTTAAACACATGAAGAAAATTATTCTTTCTGCTGCTTCTCTAGCTGTTGCTGCTGTTGCTTCTGTATCAGTAGTACCAACTACTTCTGAAGCAATCCCAGCATTCGCACGCCAAACTGGCGCTGCATGCTTAGCTTGTCATTTCCAATCATTCCCAACTTTGAACGCATATGGTCGTACGTTCAAGATGAGTGCTTTGACTGATGTTGGAGATCAAGGTTTGATTGAAGATGACGGTCTTTCAATCCCAAATGTAGTTAACTGGACTGTAATGGTTCGTCCAAATTACGTATTGTCTAAGAAGGTTGATACTGCGGCAGTTGGTGCCACACCTGCTTCGTCTGTAACTACAAAGAATTATGATTTAGCTGACCAAGTATTCATGGTTGGTGGTCGCGCTGGTGAACATACTGGTGTGTTCGTTGAAGCTGGCTTTGGTGATGGCGGTGCTGCACAAGCTGCTGGTGATCCGGCTGCTGGTGGCGGTTATGGTAACATGCAATTGTTCAACTCTTGGGACATGGGCGACTTGAAAGTTGGTGCTACTTTGTGGTCTGACGGTTTTGGTGAAGATTCTGGTCTTCAGCTGATGTCTGTTTATGGTCAACACGGTGGTTTACTTGCGGGCAAAAAACTAACAATCAACCATCAAATGGGTGCTAATGATGCTTCTGGTGTTACTGCATGGGTTGGTACAGATGCGTGGGCAGCTCAATTTGCATTAGTTGATATTGCAAACGGTGGTGCTGCAACAGGCTTGAAATATTCACCAACAATTCGTGGTAACTATTTCTTAGAAGCTGGTGACTGGGAAATCGGTCTTGGTGCGATTGCAGTAACAGGTTCATCTACTGCAAATGCCTTACCTTCAACACAAGGGAGAGATACAAAACGTTACGGTCTTGATGTACAAGCAATGGGTGAAGTGGGCGATATGCAAATCGGGATATTTGCTGACTATGCAACTGCTCCTGCTGGTTCTCAGCAAGTAGCTAACTTCTACAATAACTCTTATACAGATGCTCGTACTGGTTATTCTTTCCGTGTATCAGTAAAACCTACACATAACTTGATCTTCATTGCTGGTATTGGTAAAGATAAGCAAGGTACTACAGCAGCAGCAGGTACAACAGCAACTGACAGAACTTTGGTCGGTGTTGAGTGGGAAGCTTACCAAAACTTCGCAGTTCAATTAAGCACGAATATTATTGATACTCAAGCTATTAAAACAACAACAACATTGCTTGACTTCGAACTACTTATCTAAGTTGTTTCAAGTGTAAGTTAGTTGTTTATAACTATGAGAAAGGGAGCCTTAGGGCTCCCTTTTTAGTACCTTCAGTAAAAGAAGTTAAACAGAAAAGGAGGAAAAGGGGTCAGAGCCCTTTAAATATGGGGAAATGTTGTTATGCTTAGCGTGTGAGAGAATAAAAGGGGTCAGAGCCCTTTAAATAAGGTGAAATGGTGGTATCTTTTGAGGAAAAGGGGTCAGAGCCCTTTAAATAAAGAAAAATGATGTTATCCTTTGGGTGAGAGGTGATTTATGCCAAGAAAAGGTCGTTTTTATGTTGCAGGTCTGCCTGTTCATGTTGTTCAGCGGGGGAATAACCGCGCCCCAATTTTCTTTGATGAAAGTGACTATCGTGCCTACTTGAAGTGGCTAAAAGCTGCTGCTGAAAAGTATGGTTGTGAGATTCATGCATATGTGTTGATGACCAACCATGTACATTTATTGGTTACACCTGAAGATGTAACAGGTGTGAGCCGAATGATGCAATATGTTGGGCGCTATTATGTACCCTACATTAATCACACATATGGGCGGACGGGGACACTTTGGGAAGGTCGCTTTAAAAGCAGTTTGGTTGATGCAAATGGTTATTTTTTGACATGTAGCCGATATATAGAGCTAAACCCCGTGCGGGCTGCGATGGTTTCGCATCCACGAGAATATGCTTGGTCGAGTTATGCGGCAAATGCAGAGGGTAAGGTTGATCCGCTTGTGAAACCACATCATTTATATACTTGCTTAGGTGCAAATGAGAAGGTGCGACAACAGGCA
>JAUZQX010000133.1 GCA_030950765.1 Ghiorsea sp. | reverse complement strand
ATTTAACTGCCCGCCTGCCGCTTCAATCACTGCCGATAAATTCGCCACAACCTGCTTAGCTTGGCTGGATACATCATCGGCAACCATGTTCCCTGATTGCGGGTCAAGCCCAATCTGCCCTGATGTGTATAACATGCCTTGATGTTGAATGGCTTGACTGTATGCACCCACAGCTTTGGGTGCTTGATTCGTATGTACAGCTTGTAATGGATTCATTTTTTCTTCCTTGTTGTTTTTTCAACGAATGTTTTACGGATAGTCTGGCCTAAAGAAGCCACACTACGGAATACCGAACCAAAACGCCCTTTCACTCTTTGACCTTTTAACGATTCATTATGGTGCCTGTGTACGCGTGAGACATGCGGTAATGCACGTAATGCTTTGAAAATACGTGATAAATGCAATCTATCTTCAACTTCAAGTAAAATATATAATGATGATAAAGAACCTGCACGTTGTTCAATTTTTAAGTCTTCAATATTCGCATTTTGTTCTGTAAGACATGCCGTTACCAAACTTAACGAGCCTCTTTCATTTTGGCAAAAAACTTCAATACCTGTTTTATACAAGTTTGTGTCCGTTGGTTGCCAATCCACATCTACCGACTTATCTGCTAGTTTTTGTAATACTTTACAGTGAACATCGTGCACAATAAAACCATGACCTGATTCAAATACACCAGCCACACTATCGCCAGGGATAGGGTAACAACAACTGGCTGCATGCATTCTGGCTTCGGCAAAGGGTTTGCGAATGAAAGAGTGTGAAGTGTCTTTATTCAAATACTTGAACAATGTACTGACTTCCAGATCGCCGCGCCCAATCTTTTCTTTAAGTTCAGCATCATCTTTGCAATTAGCAAACTTTAAAACATCGTGGCGAATGGTAAATTTACCCAACGCATTGTTTAACATGTGGCTACCCAAACGAATCGCTTCTTCTTTTTCTTGACCACGTAACCAATGTCTAATTTGTTGTTTGGCACGAGATGTTTTTACAATTTGCAGCCATTTTCCTGATGGTGTTTGCTCAGGGCTGGTCAACACCTCAATCTCATCACCATTGTGTAAAACTTTGCTAAATTCCGTTGGTTCGCCATTGATACGAATACCCATACAGTGATTACCAACATCGGTATGGATCGCATAAGCAAAATCTAACACCGTACTTCCTCGTGGAAGCGCAAATAAGTCACCATCGCGCGAAAATACATACACCTCTTTCACAAATAGGTCTAAACGTACATTCTCAAGAAATTCACCTGGATTTTCAGCAGTATGCAAGGTTTCAGCCAGTTGTTTTAACCACTTAAAACCTTCCAAATCTGTTTCTTTGTCTTTTGTTTGCGTGCTGGATTTATAAATCCAATGGGATGCCACCCCATCTTCAGCATAATGGTGCATGGTTTCAGTACGTACTTGCACCTCAATTCTAAAGTTATCTGGACCAATCACGGCCGTATGTAATGATTGATAACCATTGGGTTTGGGTAAGGCGATATAATCTTTAAAACGCCCCGGTACTGGGCGATATAAGCTATGAATAATCCCCAATACATGATAACAGGCAGGTGTATCTTCAACAATCACCCGAAATGCCATGAAATCGTAAATTTCATCAAAATCCAAACGTTTGCGTTGCATTTTTTGGTGCAAGCTATACATATTTTTCATACGCCCTTGTACTTGGGCTTCAATGCCTTGCCTGCTTAATGCCTCTTGAATAATACCCTCTAGACGTGACTTGGTTTCCACCAAGAAATCAAGTTTACCAGCCAGCTTTAGATGCAAAGCTTTATAGGCTTCTGGCTCAGCATGTTTAAAAGATAAATCTTCCATGCGCTGAGCTACCCAATGGATACCTAGACGATGCGCAAGCGGCGCGTAAATTTCCATGGTTTCAATGGCAATACGTTTGCGTTTGTCAGGGCGCATAAAATCAAGCGTTTCCATATTATGCAAGCGGTCTGCCAGCTTGACCAACAACACACGCAAGTCTTTGGCGGTTGCCATAATCATTTTGCGGAAATTTTCTGCTTTTTTATGTTCGGATGAGGTAAAATGAATTTTACCAACTTTGGTGACACCATCGACCAGACGGGCGACTTCTTCACCAAAACGGTTTTCAATGTCTTCTAGGGTAACGTGGGTATCTTCCACAGTGTCATGCAGTAAACCCGTGACCACAGAGCTTACATCAAGCTTTAAATCAACAAGATTTTTTGCCACACCCAACGGGTGAATAATATATAATTCACCTGAACTTCGGCGTTGCCGTGCATGGGCGTGGGCAGCAAAAACATAAGCCCGATTGACCAACTCAACGTCAGCCTTGGGCATATAAGTTTTAATTTGTTCGGTTATTTCGAAAATTCGACTCATAAATAGTCAATCATCAAGTGATAGAAATGAGTCAGGAGAGGCGCAGGTTACTCAGCAAGCTCGTCTTTTGCTTCGCCTTGCAAACGTTCTTGTTCATCAAGCTCAAACACATTTTCCCAAGATACATAACCTTCACCAAGCTCTTTAAGGGCTTGCACTGCAGGTTTGTGTCCTTCATTTTCAAGAACACTAGGCATACCATTTTGTAATTGACGGGCACGACGCGCCGCTAATACAACCATTTCAAAGCGGTTGGGATAATAACGTACACAATCTTCAATAGTAACGCGAGCCATGATAAGACCTCCAAAGGGAATGAGGCAAATGTATCAAATCAAATTTGATTGTCATGCCTTTTATTTTTCGGCTAGTCTTTTGTCGATTTTAAAGGTGTAAACATTGATAAACAAAAGACAACATGTACTCATATTAGGTTTGGTTTGGCCTGAGCCACAATCCACGGGCGCTAGCGTGCGTATCATGGAGCATATTGCCTTGTTTCAAAACCAAGGTTGGGACATTACCTTTGCTTGTGCTGCAGCAAAAAACGAAGCCAGCCAAGCTTTGCAAACATCAGGCATCACCACCCAAGAAATCACCCTTAATTGCAGTAGTTTTGATGTTTTTCTTACCAAACTACAACCCAATATCGTTATTTTTGACCGTTTTATGATGGAAGAGCAGTTTGGATGGCGCGTTGCCAATACCTGCCCGAAGGCATTAAGAATGATTGAAACCATTGATTTACATTGCCTTAGAGAAGCAAGGCACCAAGCTTTAAAAGACAAACAACCCTTCAGCCACAGCATGTTAAATAACGATATTGCCCTTCGTGAAATCGCAGCTATCTATCGAAGCGATGTATCCATTGTCATATCCGATTATGAATATGACTTATTACAGTCTCACTTTGGCATAGATAAAGCTTTGCTGCACCTATGCCCCTTTATGTTAGAAACACCCGACACAAGTAGCAGCCCCAATTTTGAACAACGCCATCACTTTATGACCATAGGCAATTTTAGGCATGTGCCCAATTGGGATGCTGTGCTTTGGCTCAAAGAAGAAATTTGGCCATTGATTCGCCAGCAACTACCACAAGCAGAGCTGCATATTTATGGGGCATACACCCCGCCCAAAGCCACCGCTTTAAACAATACCAAACAAGGTTTTTTGATAAAAGATAGGGCTGAAAGTGTGCAGCAAGTGATGCAAGCAGCGCGTCTGTGCCTTGCCCCACTCCGCTTTGGAGCTGGCATTAAAACCAAGCTGGCAGATGCCATGCTGTTTGGTACACCTTCAGTCACCACCAGCATAGGTGCAGAAGGCATGACAGGCGGTTTAAACTGGGCTGGAAAAATTGAAGATGACGCACAAAACTTTGCTGATGCTGCTATTGCTCTTTATCAGGATAAAAAAATGTGGCAAACAGCGCAAAACAATGGTTTTGATATTGTAAACACACTGTTTCACAAAGAAAACAACCAACAAGCTTTACTGAATCGTTTATTGGATGTTCAAAACAAGTTAGAAAACCATAGGCAAAGGAATTTTATCGGTTTGATGTTGAATCATCACCATCATCGCAGCACAGAGTTTATGTCACGTTGGATTGAAGCTAAAAACACTTAGGGAAGCTCTGAATAAGTCTGGATGAAGCAGATTGTATTTCAGGGCATTCAAAATGCCAGGCGTGTGTTGCATGGAATAGCAAGGCTATTGCTCAAACGCACAACGCAAATCTTGGATACATTGGACACAATTATGCGTCCATGACTTGTTCAAAGCTTCCTTAGTCTAAGGGCTATTTTTTAAGTTTAGCTGCCTTAAGCTCAGCTTCTGTCAGACGTTGTTTTTTATTTCGTGTTTTGGATTCAGCAAGGCGGCTAGCATTTTTACCTTTGCGCCGTTCTTTGGCATAGGTCGTTTTATGATGTGTCGATTCTTTCTGAATTTTTAAATAGTTATCGTAGTGGTCAATATCCAGCTCATCATTCTCAATCGCTGCAATAATCGCACAACCCGGCTCATTGCTATGCCCGCAATTGGAAAACCTACACGACAACGCAAGCTCCAAAATATCTTCGAAGCTTTCTTCAATGCCTTCGCTAACTTCGGCAATCGCCAACTCACGCATACCTGGCATATCCACGATCATGCCGCCCTGCTCCAGTAGCATCAAATGTCTACGCACCGTAGTATGTCGCCCTTCGCCATTGGCGCTCACCTCTTGGGTTTCAAACGTGTTTTCACCCAGCAATTGATTCATCAATGAGCTTTTTCCCACCCCCGATGAACCCACCATACAATAGGTTTTTGTCGGCTGAATAAGCTCATGCACCTGCTGCACACCTGCCCCTGTTTTATTGCTTATTTGGATAGTTTTTATGTCTATGCCTGCATCTTCAATATCAAACAACAAGTCTTCAATGTCTTCGGGGTGCATCAAATCGGTTTTGGTAAGAATCAAAACAGGCTCAACCTTACCCTCGTTCACCAACACCAAAAAGCGCTCAAGTTTACGCACATGAAAATCATAATCACATGCCATCACAATCAATGCTGTATCAATATTGGCTGCTAACAATTGAAATTCATCATCATAACCTGATGCTTTGCGTTTGAGCAGGGTTTTGCGCGGTAATACGGTATGAATGCTGGAAAATTGAGTGTCTGATTCGGTTTGAGTATCATGAAGCTCAAGGCATACCCAATCGCCCACACAAGGAAAGGCTGTCGCTCGCTCAGCACCATAAAAGAACTTACCCAACAACTCTGCGGATAACTCTTTGCTTCCATCATGCACCACAAGTCTATCTCTATCCACAGCCACTACACGCGCCACACTTTGCGATTGCTCGCAAAACGCCTGCACATGTTCTTCAAACCAATCATCTAATCCAATATCACTTAAACTCACGCCGCGCACTCTAATCGTTAATTGTATTTGGGGAAGACTTGCCTCTATTCCCCTTCATTCTTGCACCACAGGCAGGCTACGCACAAGAGGTGACAGCGAAGCTGATAAGGTGAATCGCAAAGCGCGAGAAGATGCCCTGCGGCACGGGGTAGAAAATTCACACCACTCAAAATTCCCCTTCATTCTTGAAGGGGTGGCAGCGAAGCTGATGGGGTAGACATACTATGCACCTGCAAGTCAAAAAGTTATATTCTGAACACACCCCATCACTCCGTGGCACCCCTCTACCTGTGGGGAATTGATTAATAACGTGTACCAATCCAAATCGTATGCCTTGCCCCATGTGTTTGCTGCGGATGGCTTTTCACCAGTTGTTGCTCCACTTCAAAGCCAACCTTCATCATACGTTGCGTAAATTCTATATCAGGTGCAGCCGACCATACGGTTAACACACCACCACTTTTCAACGATTCATGGGCATTGGTCAATCCCGTTAAGCCATACAAAGAGTCATTACTATCTCGCGTAAACCCATCTGGGCCATTATCCACATCAAGCATAATGGCATCAAAGGTGTCCTTATGTTCGCTCATCACTTTGCCAACATCCTGATTGATAACCCGCGTACGTGTGTCTCGCAGCGGATAATCAGCGCCTTTGCCAAGATACAATTCATTCCAGCGCACCACCGCAGCCATCAGCTCACTCACGGACACAGTTGCATCATCATTCGTATGTTTTAAAGCCGAAGCAAGGGTAAAGCCCATACCCAAACCACCCACCAACACATGTGCATTCTTTCGCGCTCGAATCGGCTCGCAAGCTAGCTCTGCCAACACATCTTCTGAATAGTGAAACTCATTATTCATCAATTCACTATCGGTTTGGTCTACACGAATTGAAAACTCATCGCCAAGCTGAAATATACGCATGGTTAAACCATGTTCTGTGCTACTATCAAGTAAGGTGTATTCATCCATAGGCGAGCATTTAAAACAGTTCGCCCCAATCTATCAAGCTTTAACCTTTGGATATCGTAAACTGTTCATATCACCTTGGATTAACAAACATCAACCCGAAGAAGAAGCCTCATAAAACAACCGAATCAACGGCGCATGTCTGCCATGCACTAAGGCATGTTCAATGGCTGCAAAATACATCGCCCTATTCTCGCCATTAAACACAGGTGGCATCAACCGCGCATTCAAACATTGCGCCATCACCAATGCTCGCCCCACGCGCCCATTACCATCACCAAACGGATGAATAGCAACAAAATGAGCATGTGCTTTGGCAATATCTTCAAGTGAAACCACATCTTTATACTTATAAACCCAGCGATTCATCTCTTCGGGTACATCCTCAGGCAATGTGGTATCAAAGTTTTCCAATGTCCCCATTACACGCACATGCTTGGAATAAAACCCTGCATTGGGGTGAACCCCACGCATAAAACCACTGTGTAATGTTTTAATGCTTTCTTCTGATGTAACAAATGGCTCTTGATATTCAATCACCTTTTGCCACAGCTCTTTGATGGTCGCAAATGTATTCCATGCCTCATGAAACTCTTCTTTAGGCATGTTTTTGGGCAACTTTTCGGCATCAATCGCCTTATCAAAGCTTGTTTGGTCAATATTGGTCTCAATTTCAATCGTGCCATAACTTAAGCGACGCAAAAAAGGCATAAACACATGATGATTATGCGGCATATCATCAGGCAACAATACTGCATCATAAGTCTGCTTGGGTTTATCC
The DNA here is from genome assembly GCA_030950765.1 of Ghiorsea sp. Taxonomy (GTDB): domain Bacteria; phylum Pseudomonadota; class Zetaproteobacteria; order Mariprofundales; family Mariprofundaceae; genus Ghiorsea. The sequence goes on along the minus strand of JAUZQX010000133.1, from coordinate 530 downwards.
CACTCAGGCACAACAAAATGTTTGCAATAAAGCACATCAATATTAAAACGATTTTCCGCTTTGATGGATTCAGGTCTATCAAGCCAGTTGAGAAGTGAGTTGCGAGAAATACCCAACACTTCAATCAACGCTGATGACATAGGAAAATACTCCCTAAGCGCCTCAAGTTTATCTAAATAACTAATTTTATTATACTTCATATCATTTACCTTATCACATTACAAGAATAAACAATCTAAGAAATATGTGAAGTAAAGTAAACTCTTAACAGCATACTTCACATTAACCAACGATATGACACAATGGAAAATAACCTCTACTTTTCCTTCAAGTGCGCGAAGCAAGCCCTAAAATCCAATGGTAGACCCCGATGTTTTTGACCCCGATGTTTTCAACATCAAGCCATTTAATGGTTAACATGCCAAACAAAGCCGCGAAACAAGCTTAAACTCTTTCGTGAATGATGCGTATTTCCTTGTCATAATTGACTCCTAATCTCATGATTTAGGTGTCCAGTTTATTTTTTTGGG
>JAUZQX010000132.1 GCA_030950765.1 Ghiorsea sp. | reverse complement strand
CTCAAAGCAAGGGGTGTATTCGGTAAACGTTGGTCAACATCAACCGACCAAGCAATATGCAAACGTGTCGTTTCATTCGCATGCACAGCACTCGCCAGCATCAGCATGCAGCATGCAGCCACGAAACCACGAAGTAGCATCATACTACTTCTCAAGACGCAGCGATGCGAGTTCCGCTTCTAGGCGAGTAACCAAATCATTATCATTGGATACCGCATCCAATGCTTTCTGAATCAAAGTCACTTTTTCTACTTTATCTTCAGTCAACGATGCAAGCAATGCATAACGCGCTTGCTCATATTCTTTGCCCAAACGTTCAGCCAATACTTCTTCAGCTTCTGCACTTTTGCCTTCAGTAATCAATAACTCTGCCAAATCCAAGCGAGCCTGCCAAACAAACTCAGGCGCAACCTTCGATTCGATAAGCGAGCGTAATAACACTTGTTTTTCAGGCGCGTCACTTATTTTAATTTTTTGCAGCTTCGCCAATATAGCATAACCTGTACCTGCATACTCACTGGTAACAGTATCCAAAAGTGATGCGCGTTGTGTTTCATCTGCTGTATTGATGGCTTTCATATACACTAACGCCGCTGAATTTTTCTCAGTCAATTGCTGTTCTTTCCACACCGATACACCAACCAATGCTAAAAGCAGTACAATTACCCCTGCAATGAGTTGTTGTTGGTTGTATTCCAACCAAGCCATGACTTTAGCACTTTGCATATCCCGCTTTAATTCAACAAAGTCTGTACCATCAATCATTCCTTCAACAGGAGCGTTCTCTTCTTTTTTCTTTTTCACCTGAGTTACCTTGCCTATACATTCATAAAATTGCAGCCACACGCTAAAGGGCTGATGACGAGTGTCAATTATTGCGCATGACGATGCGTAATCCTCTATCGCCTAACGGTTCGCCATATAATTGAGCTTGCGCCAAATCGCATCGTGAAATACTTCCGTCACCAGCGCTTTTGCCCCTGATTCAGAGTGCAACACCGAGCGCCTTGCCCAGCAATGCTGATATACACCAGTCGTTTGTACTTGTGTTACACTTAACCCCGAACGCGACAGCAACAAACCTCTATCCGACAATAGATTTGCCAAAGGTCGCTTACCTTCTTCAAGCTCTGCCATGAGTTCCACAGGTAAAATATCCAGCGGTAACACCGACTCCGCATCAAACATCACTTCACCGCGTGATTTTAATGAAACCCTACGCCGCAAACAACGCTCTTCAGGTAAAATACCCAGCAGGTCAGCTTCAACATGACTTGCTGTGCTCATCCATTGGTCATGCAACTGCACGTCCAACTTCAAACCATACTTTTGCTCTAAAAATCGCGTTAACGCACTGGTCACGTTCAGTACGCGCATCTGAGTCGCCGTCATATCCTGATTCAAGACTGGGGGGAACTTAGAGTCCTGCCAGTCCTCTGTTTGCAGTAGGCTTTTAATCATGGTTACCAATACTGTTTGGTTTATAAATCATAAGCACAGCATCTTCCCTTGGTTTGCTCCCCGTTTTAGCATAATAATTCGGGCGTATTGCCACTGGGTCATAACCCAGTGTCTGATAAAATGCTTTCGCGCCAATATTCGAAACACGCACTTCTAATACCAATGCATCCATATCGTGTTTGGCTTGCATTAACATACCCATCAACTGCTGCGCAATGCCTTGGCGACGCACATCCGCGCGCACAGCCAACTGCATAATTTGTGTTTCAAACAAAATATCTTGGCTTAATACATACGCCAACAAATCTTCACCCTGATAACACACAAACAAATCATAACCCACCTGCAAGGACTGCAACATCACATCTTTTGACCATGCTTCATCAAAAACCTGTCTATTTAAAGCAAATACAGCCTCAATATCATCAATGTTACCTTCACGGTAGTTGAATGCCATTGTTGTTTACTCAGGTGCTTCGATTTGTTCCTTCCAAGTACACGTTTCGCTGGCACAAACATGTTCTGTACCATTACGTTTGGTCACTTTGACTGTGACAAAGGGAGCATCACACTCAGGGCATTTCTTATCAATCGGTTTATTCCACAACGCATGTTTACACTTAGGGTATTGCGAACATGAATAAAACACTTTGCCACGGCGTGATTTTTTCTCCAAAAATGTACCTTTATTACATGTAGGGCAGTTAATCCCTGTATCCACAGGTTTCTCCAATGGTTGGATATTTTTACACTCAGGATAAGCCGAACAACCCAAGAACTTACCATAACGACCCGCTTTAATAACCATAGGAGCATTACATTTTTCACATATTTGGTCAGACTTCTCAGGCTCTGCGGGTCCTTCACCATTATCATTCAGTGGTTTGGCGACTTTACATTCAGGGTAACCTGTACACGCCATAAACTTACCATACTTACCCAATTTAATCGCCATAGGTTTGCCACATTCTGGGCAAATTTCGTCTGTTGCTTCATGGGTAACATCGGAGCGTTTCACATTTTCTTGGGTATGGTCAATGCGTTCTTTAAATGGCCCCCAAAAATCATGCAACAAGGGTTTCCATTCGCGCTCACCACGTGCCACAGCATCCAGCTTACTTTCAATGTCTGCCGTGAAATTCACATCAACAATATCACCAAAATACTTGGTTAAAAACTTACTTACAATTTCGCCCACATCAGTTGGCACAAAACGTTTTTTGTCCATCTCCACATATTTACGCTCACGCAATACATTCAAAATCGATGCATATGTTGATGGGCGACCAATACCATGGGCTTCAAGTTCTTTGACCAATGTTGCTTCGGAAAAGCGTGGTTTGGGTTCGGTAAAATGCTGTTTGGGTTCAACACCTGTAACATCAATCACATCCCCAACTTCCAATGGTGGCAATGTTTTTTCATCACCACCCTTGCTCGGCTCATCCGTACCTTCGATATAAAGCTTACGAAACCCTGCAAACACCAAAGTCGAACCATTGGCGCGAAGTACCGTGTCATCTGATGTTAAATCAGCACGCACTTGATCCAACACGGCGGCTTCCATTTGTGATGCCACGGTGCGCTTCCAAATCAAGGTATAAAGCTTAAGTTCATCTGCTGACAATGTGCCTTTTAAGCTTTCTGGGGTGCGCGCAAACGAGGTTGGGCGAATCGCTTCATGTGCCTCTTGTGCATTTTTATTTTTGGTTTTGAATACCCGCGGTTTTGAAGGTACAAATTCACCGCCAAACTGTTGCTCAATTTGCTCACGTACTTCATCAATGGCTTCTTGCGATAAATTGATGGAATCGGTACGCATATAAGTAATCAAACCCACACGTTCACCATCAACCTCTTCACCTTCATATAGCTTCTGGGCAATTTGCATGGTTTTGCGCGCAGTAAAACCAAGTTTGCGCGATGCTTCCATTTGCACAGTTGATGTAATAAATGGCGGGGATGGGTTTTGTTTACTTTTCTTCTTCTGAACATCACTGACTGTAAAACTACCAGATTCCACAGCTTTTGCCGCTTGTTTGGCTAGTTTTTGGTTGTTCAAATCAAATTTAGTGAGTTTTTTGCCATCTAAGGTGTTAAGTAATGCTTTAAACGGTGCTTTTGAAGCCTTTTTGTTGGTACATGAAGCTTCAATCGTCCAATATTCTTTGGGTTTAAAGTCCTGAATATGCTGCTCTCTTTCCCAAATTAAGCGCAATGCAACCGACTGCACCCGCCCTGCCGACAAACCACCACGAATCTTACGCCACAGCAGTGGTGATAAGGTGAAACCCACCAAATAGTCCAAAGCAGAACGTGCTTGCTGTGCATCCACCAGTGGCATATTTAATTCAGTCGGATTGTCTACCGCATATTGAATGGCTTTGCGTGTAATTTGATTGAATGTTATGCGAGAAACTTTTTTGCCTTTGAGTTTGCCACGTTTTTCCATTTCATCGGCAACATGCCAAGCAATGGCTTCCCCTTCCCTATCCAAATCGCTGGCAAGAATAAGTTCATCGGCTTTTTTCAGTGCTTTTTCAATATCAGACAATCGTTTCCTTTTGTCTTCAATCACTTCATATTTCAACGCGAAATTATTATCTACATCGACTGAGCCATCTTTCTTCGGAAATGCCCGAACATGACCATAAGATGCCAGCACTTTATAACCTTTTCCAAGGTATTTTTCGATAGTTTTGGCTTTTGCTGGAGATTCCACTACGACGACTGCACTCATGCTATCTCCTTATAAAACTTAACTTAATGTGTATCTGCTACCCGGTAATTTTTCGATAGCCCCTTGCAACTCAAGGCGCAGCAAGATGGAAGAAAGCGCGTGTACGGTCAAGCCACAATCTTCTGCAAGGCTGTCCACATGCATAATTTGCCCACCCAGTAAACCCATAATTTTTTCTTCAATCGCTGATGTAGGCTGATACGATGACCCTGTTTCCTTGGATGTATGCCAAGACAAACACTGTAAAACATCCGCCGCATCTGTTGCCAAAATCGCACCATCCTTGATCAGTTGATGACACCCTGCGTGAATGTCATTTAGCACCGACCCAGGCACTGCAAACACATCTCGTCCATATTGGGATGCTTGACGTGCGGTAATCAACGAGCCTGATTTCAGACCACCTTCAATCACAATAAGCGCTTGGGCAATACCTGCAATCAAACGATTCCGCTGCGGAAAGTAACCAGCTCGTGCTGCCGCATGTGGTGCATATTCACTCAATACACAGCCCTTTTCTGCCAAAGCATCCATTTGCCTTTTTTGCTGCGCACTACCCGCCAACAAACCATAACCCAACACCGCAATACCTGCATAATCCGCATCCAACGAGCCGCCATGTGCCGCAGAATCAATGCCTGGTGCCATACCACTAATCACCGACACCCCTTGTCGGGCACAATATGCAGACCAGCGCCGAGCAATCAGCTTGCCTTCTGCACTTGCCTTACGCGCCCCAACCATGGCTAAGATTTTATTGGATTGTAAACTTGCCAGTTCACCACGTACATACAAGACCATGGGTGCATCAACACAGCTATGTAAACCTTTTGGCCAGACATCATCATCTTGGCAAATAATATGAATGTTTTCTTGGACACACGTTTGCAGAATATTTTCTATATCACCTGCCGCTTGTGACGATGATGCTGCGGATAATGCTGTCACCAACTTGGGCCCCACACCCTCAACCGTTAACCAAGCCTTGTCTGACTGCTGCCAAATCGCTTCAATCGAACCAAAAGCTTCAATCAGCTGTTGCCCTGTATATGCCCCAACACCCGACACAAGGTTTAATCGAAGATAATCAATCGCCGACTGACTTATCATGATATAATAACGGTGTTACTTATGACGTAATGCTTGAACCATATCACCTGTATTAATTGGCGCAGAAGAGCGCATCACCAACACAATCGATGCATTATCTTGCGGTACCAACACAATGATTTCACCAATTTTCTCTTCTGGTAACGCTTGGAACGTTTCTTCTTCATATGTTTTATCACGGATTAAACGCCCTTGACGATACAAACCCAAAATTGCGCCCGGCTCAAGCCCATCTTTTAATCCCAAATCAATACCCAAAACCTGACCTTGGCCAGCTTCTGCTGCATCATCACGGATATACATCACATGACCCAACAAGGGACCCTCGGGATACGTGGGTTCAATATTATAATCAATCTCATGCGTTTTTTTCAAACGGTCAGTGCGCCCAATTTCTTCAAAAGCTTCCAAAACTATGCCTCGGTACACACCACTTTCTACCGAGGTAACTTCAACCCGACCCAAGTGTTTAACAAGGTAACCCGCCATTTTTTTGCCATCTTCGGTTTTATTATAGACAGGATCACCTGTTCGGTAAATGTCAAAAATGTCGCCGGGATTTGCTTTCACATCAAGCGTTAAATATACACGGTCAAGTGCACCATAATTTAAACGTTCATCTTCGGAATCAAGAATATGCCCCACACCTTCAACTGCATCAGGACGAATGAAGTCTTGCCTTGCTAAAGCAGTCAGGAAAATCTTGGTATCAATTTCTTTTTCAATGCGTTGTGCAGGTTTATAAATAATACGTGGCTCCAAGGTGACCACTTCAGGCTTAGGTTGAACTTTCTTTTTTACTTCCTTCATGCGCAGCCATACTTCATTCCCCGGATAAATTAAATCAGGATTGGATACATACAAGTTTTGTTCCCAAATTTTTATCCACTTTTCAGGGTCTGCAAAATATTCTTCGGCAATATCCCATAAAGTATCGCCTTTTTTGACAACGTATGGTTGCGGGAATGGTTTAACCAGCTCACTTTTTGCCACTGTGCCTGGCATTAAAAAGGCATCGGCAAACAACAAACTAGGCGACAACAATAAAGCCAAGATAAGAATGCGAAGTTCAAGTTTCATGTGAAGACCCCTGCGTAACTACTTATAAAATTAATAAGAATTAGCAAAATTGTGGCAGATAATCAGTCGCACCGCAACTTTTCAACTAACTGGCAAGGGATTCGATGTCTGCCAACCATGGGAAATAATCCAACAATATCGCAGCCACTGTAGAAAAACTGCCTAAGAAAATCATCGCACCAACCACAATGAGTAAGATACCTGATACAACTTCTACAGCATGCAAATGGCGTTTAAAACGTTGTGACCAGTTTGAAAACGCGTTTATTTAATCAGGGACATATATGGTGAAAGGAGCTACCAACACTAACGCTTACAGTAGATTCATTTTCTTGTGTATCTAAAAATTTGGTTTACTTTTACGATATTAGCCGACTTACTGTCTTTAGCTAAAAAAGGATCTTGATAATGAATAAGCCACTGCAAAAAAGCGTTAAAAGCTTTCTGAGCCACCCTGTAACCATAACGATTTTCTGGGTAGGTGCAGTACTAATAGCTTTTCAATACGAGGAAATTAAAGACAAAATCGGAGGAGAAGACTTACTTATAGGGTTAGTGTTAATGGGCATTGTAATGATACTTATTGTAGTGAAAGCGTCATTCTTTCACCGAACAAAAAGCCAAGATGAGTTTGAAGGCTATATAACTAAAATTAAAGGCGTGCTGGAAGGGGTGCATGCAGGCTGGTTAATTAGCGAGGAAAACTTGGTTTCATTGGAAAGAGAGTCCAAAAACACTTGGGTTTTCACTAATGACCTAGCAAATGACATAAACATGGAAACTGATGCTTCTCACCATGATGGAAAGGTGTTTCAGGCAGTTTCAGCAAATTTAAAGAAAGGACATCGTTATACTTACTTTGTTCCTGATACGCGAAGTATCAATGCAAAGATTAATAAATATTTTCACATCCATGATATTGAAAGCGGGCAAGTTAAGTTTATTCTGGTTCCTGAAAAGGAGTTTGACATATATTCTGAAGTGGTGGTTTACAATGCCGAATCTGGATACGAACTTATTGTAGAGTGGTTACCCAATGTTGATGCAAACTTTTACGTGAAAATGTGCCCCACTCATGCTCAAAGAGTCATGGGCGTAGCAGCTACATATGTAGATAGGTTCTCATCATGACTACCCCCGATTTAATTGGGCTGGTAGGCGTTGTGATTGTACTTGCAGCTTACTTTTTTTTACAGGCAGGCAAGCTCATCCTGACGGGATACAAGTTCTCTATAATGAATGCTGTTGGCTCATCCTTGATTTTAGTATCTCTATTTTTTAATTTTAACATAGCATCTTTCGTTATTGAATCTGCATGGATAGCAATTAGCATTTATGGGATTCTAAAAACACTTAGGCAATCTAATGAAATATAATAACGCGGATTCAACTCGTAAGTGCAACTTTGATAAAAGTTTGAAGGAGTCAGCTGCGGTAGCAGTCCTACTCTTTTTAAACACGACTTATCAAAGTACAAGAAATAAACTACACGCAGCTAACCCAAGCACAACGCTATCAGATTGGTATTCTTACGAAAGCAGGTCACTTTCAAGCTGATATTACAGACCTTATTGGCGTACACAAATCAACAATTAGTCGAGAGTTGGGTGTAACGTGGTTGCAGAGCAAAGCAAGCCCATAGCTTTGCCTTGGAACGCAGGCAGGAAAAAACGAGGACAACTATTTTATCAGATTTATTCGCTCCCACCACTATACCCTACTTAAAAACGATACTTCAACTGGCAAGGGATTCAATGTCTGCCAACCATGGGAAATAATCCAACAATATCGCAGCCACTGTAGAAAAACTGCCTAAGAAAATCATCGCACCAACCACAATGAGTAAGATACCTGATACCACTTCTACAGCATGCAAATGGCGTTTAAAACGTTGTGACCAGTTTAAAAATGCGTTGGTGGCAAATGCTGCCAATAAAAATGGAATACCCAAACCGACAGAGTACATCACCAATAACATCATGCCTTCGCCAACTTGTCCTTGCGCACCAGCCATGGCCAAAATCGCACCCAAAATCGGGCCAATACATGGTGTCCAGCCAAAAGCAAAAGCAGAACCAAGGATTAATGCGCCAAAACCACTGGTTCCTTTCACATTATCCGTTTTTAAACGTGCTTCCATCATCAAAAAGGGAATACGAATCAAACCTGTATAATGCAAACCGAATACAATGATAATCAACCCTGCAACCTTGGCTAAAGTGCCCATGTGCATCAATAGCCATTGTCCTAACCAAAAAGCAGAGGCACCCAAAGCAATAAACACCAAACTAAAGCCCAATACGAACCACAAGGATTGTATCATGGCGGTACGCCTAACTTGCTGGTGATCAATAGCTTCATCACCACGTAACGCATCCACAGAAACCCCACTAATAAAGGATAAGTATGCGGGTACTAAAGGTAAAACACAGGGTGATAAAAATGATAATAACCCTGCGAGCAAAGCACCAAACAATGAAATCTCTGACATTAAAACCTCTTTTTTATGAACTTGGTCGCAAGTTTACGGGAGAACTTACGAAAAAGCGCGCAAATGATGCAGTTGTTCACGTACTTGCAAAACATGACGCGCACTCATCGACAAGCTTGTAATACCCATGGTTAAAAACGTATGAAGCCATGCTGGATTAGCTGCAAGTTCACCACATACTGAAACAGGAATAGCATGTTTCTTCGCCGCATCCACTGTCATTTGAATCAACGACTTGACGGCAGGATGCCCTGCATCATACAAGTAACTCACATGTTCATCCGTGCGGTCAACAGCCAGGCTATATTGCACCAAATCATTGCTTCCAATCGAAAAGAAATCTGAAACCCGTGCCAGCACATGGGCAGTCAAAGCGGCTGCAGGAACTTCAATCATACAACCCACAGGTACTTTTTGCTTAACACCTAGCTCTTGACAGACTTCCATCACAACTTGTCTTACATCAACCATTTCCGATGGCAATGTAACCATAGGCACTAAAATGGATATATCAGCATCACGACCCGCACGTATTATGGCTCGGAGCTGATCTTTTAAAAGCGACTTATTTTGCAGCAGCATACGCACACCACGCAACCCCAAGGCAGGATTTTCACCTTCAAATAAAGGCTTTGTATCACCTATTTGTTTCAGTTTATCAATCGCAATATCTAACAGGCGAAAAGTCACAGGTTTGCCTTTTATACCCTCAATCAGATGTTGATAGTAGGCCTGCTGTGCAGCTTCACTTGGCAGTGTTTCATTTTGCATAAACAAAAATTCGGTGCGGAAAAGGCCTATGCCATCCACTCCCTGCTGTTGAGCCACGGCAACTTCCTCTATAAATTCGATGTTTGCCAGCAATGGCATTTTGTAACCATCTTGGCTCACCGAAGGTTTTACCGCATAGCTTTGCAATTGCTTCTGTTTAAGTTGCAATGCCTGCCCTGCCTGCTCAAATTGCATCACATCTTGGTTATTGGGGTTTAGTACCCATGAGCCCTCTTCAGCATTCAAAAGAATGGTCAATCCATCTTCTATCCATGCAAGAAAGTCATTCTCCACCCCTGCAATGCCTACCAAACCTATGCCTCGGGCAACAATCATCATATGGCTATTTTCACCACCTTGGATAGACACAAAACCAGATACACCTGCCCGCCACATATCCACGATGTCCATAGGTGAAAAATCTTGGGCCACCATGATGGCATGGTCGTACTTTTGCGCTTGGTTCCCCCCTGATAACTGCGTAAAAATACGCTCACCTATATGCTCAATATCTGCTTTACGGCTGCGTAGATAAACATCTTCAATCTGTTCGAAAACTTGGGTTATTTGTGATAAACTCTTTTTTAATGCCCACTCAGCATTGATGCCTTCATTTTGAATCAACGTCTTTGTTTGCTGAAATAAATCAGGGTCTTGCAGCATCATATCATGGGCTTGCAAAATAAGCGTAAGTTCACCTGATGTATCAATATCAACCAACGCTTTGATTTCTTGTTGTAGTTTTTTGACAGCTTGAGTAATGGCTGAGGCTAGCCGCTCAACCTCTGATTCAACGGCATCCTTTGGAACCTGATACTCCTGAATAAACTGGTGTTTCAGATTAAGTTTTTGCGCACGACCAAGCACCAACCCCGCACTTCGAGCAACCGCCACACCTTGACGGCGAACATCCCCCCCCTTACTCATACATCTTCTCCAAAACGTTGGTTCACAAGGGTTTCCAAAGCCGCTAAAGCTTCATTTTCATCGTCACCACTGGCAATCAAGGTAATCTCAGCACCTTTCGCTGCCGCCAGCATCATCATACCCATAATACTTTTACCATTCACTTCATAATCTTGGTATTGCACCTTAATATGACTCGAAAACTTACTCGCTTCTGCAACAAAACATGCCGATGCACGCGCATGTAAACCCAATCTATTTTGAATAAACACTTGGCGTTTTAACACCTTATAACCCACCTATCTTCAAACGAATATAATGTTTCCCTGCTTCCACACTGGACTGCGCCAACTGGTTTAAATCTACACACTCTTGACGCATACTGATGGCTCGAATCACCGCAGGTAGATTAAAACCACCAAGCAAAACAACATGTTTACCTGCAACAGCACGATTGACCATGTTCCAAGGTGTGGCTCCTATCAAGTCCACCAAAACCAACACACCCAACCCCTCATCTAGACTATCCAGCACCATATTTAAATCTGACTCTTCTCCACCCGATGCATCCGAATGTACAATATCCACGGCTTGCAATTGCACCTGTTCTCCCAAGATATGTTCGACTGCTATCCTAGTCTCGCTGGCAATACGCGCATGCCCAAGCAACAAAATACCAATCATTGAATATCACCCAACTCACGGTGCCTAACCATGGGTTTACTCATACCTTGTTCTAACATCCAAGCTGCAATTCTCTCTGTCATATACACCGAGCGATGACGACCACCACTGCAGCCAAAAGCCAGCGTAAAGTAACGTTTCCTTTCCTGTATCAAATGCGGCCAAATAAATGTCAGCCAGTCCTTAATCTTATATTCTGCGAGGCAAACTTCAGGTATTGGCTTGAAAAAGTCTTGAACTGCCTTGTCTTTACCTGTCATGGGTGCCAAAGCAGGTTCATAGTGCGGGTTAGGCAAAAAGCGCATATCCATCACCATGTCTGCACCGGGTGGCAGTCCTTTTTGATAACTAAACGAAACCAAAGAACATGTGACAGGTTGTGCATTGGCTAAGTTGTCCTGTTGTTTCTGCCAAAATGATTCAACCGATTGTGCCAGTTGGTAAGGTGTGAGAAGTGAGCTGTTCATGACAATATCAGCTTGTTCATGCAGCGGCTCTAAGGCTATTCTCTCAGCGAGAATAGCTTGTTCCAAATCAATATCTGGAGCATAAGGATGAACACGTTTCAAGGTTGAAAACCTTCGTTGTAACACCGTATTTTCAGCATCAATAAAAATAATCTTCCATGGTAAATCTTGGCGTATCGACACCAAAGCCTGTGATAATAGCTCAGGGTTTTCTGTGCTGCGAATATCAATGCCAACCGCTGCATCATTGGCATTACGCATCATATTTTCTGCCCAGTGAGCAAGCATGGTTACAGGTAAGTTATCGGTGCAAAAAAGACCTAAATCTTCGAGCGCATGTAAGGCTGTACTTTTACCTGCGCCAGAAAGTCCTGTAATAATAAAAAGCATCAGTCGCTCTTATCTTGTATGCGTTGATGTAAAGCTTGGGTAAATGTTTCCGTACTGTTAAACCCACGTTGTTTAAGCAGCTGATTCCGTGTTGCCACCTCAATCAATGCCGCAAGCGAGCGCCCGGGTCGAACAAACAACTGAACCGAAGGCAGCTTAACACCATGCAACACCACCTCTACATCGCTCTGTAATCGGTTTTCTTCCTGATAATCTTCCCATGGAATCAAATCAACCACTAGGCGCACACGTTTGGTATCTGTAATACCAGCCGCACCAAAAATATTGCGTATATCCAAAATACCTAAGCCGCGAACTTCCATTTGATAGCGCAAAACTTCAGGGCTTCGCCCCACCAATACTGTTGGTGTCTCTCGTACCAACTCCACCATATCATCAGCAATCAAGCGATGTCCGCGAGAAATCAACTCCAAACCAATTTCGCTTTTACCAATCCCACTCTCACCACGCAATATTACCCCCATACCAAATACATCCATATACACACCATGATGGTGAGAAACAGGAGCTAAAGCATGGGATAAAAAGAGTGTCATATTGGTCATAAATGACGATGACTTATATTCAGAAACAATCAATGGTGTATCCGTGCGTTGTGCCGCAGCCAAAATTAAAGGTGGCGGCGTAATACCTCTTGTAATTACCACACATGCCAAGCGCAAATCAAACACGGCATCAATCACATGTTTTTGCTCTGTCTCCGTGCGTGTTTCAAGGTATTCAACCTCAGTTTGCCCTATGACTTGCATACGAATATCGCTCAAATGTTTAAAAAAACCAGCAAATGCCAAGGATGGTTTTTGTAATCTCGGGTGGTCAATATAACGGTGCAAACCTTGTTCGCCTGCAATCAAGGACATTTCTAATATTTCACCTTGCTGTGAAAGTATTTCCGAAATCGTAATCCTTGGATTTTTCTTCAAGCTTTACTCACACATCATGCGGCAAACAATGCTGCCACAGTTGACGCATCGGGCGCGTCTCGTAATGCCTTACGTATGTCTGCTTGTTGTAATAAACGTGCCAATGTTGCCAGCAGCTCCAAATGAACCTTATTATCATCGTCGGGCACCAATAACATTACCACGATATGTACCAAGGCATCATCAATAGCATCAAAATCAACACCTGCCTCATGAATTGCCACCACAACAACAGGTTCGGTCAACCCGTGCATACGACCATGTGGAATCGCCACACCATGCCCCATACCTGTGCTACCTAACTTTTCCCTAGCCATGATTACTTCCAGCACCAAGTCAGGGTCCATAGAAGAAAGCATACCAGCCATCTCTGTGAGTAATGCACGTTTACTCTGTGCCTTTGAACCTAACAAAACACGCTCTGGACGGACTGGTATACTTATACTCATATTATGCTGCTTCGGGCTCAATCCAACTTAATGAACCATCAGGGCGACGCGTTAATGCATTCAACTTACCTGTTTCTTCATTGGTAAAAAGCAATACATTGTCTTTTTCAGATAATTCCATTTTCATCACTGCTTCATCCATGCTCATCACTTGCACATCAACCACTTCATCAGCCAGGGTGTCAGGTTGATAAGCTTCCGTCAATTCGTCGGTGCCGTGTGCTACGTCCAAGAATTTCTCGCGCAGCTTCATACTGGTTTTACGCTGCGACCCTTGATGACGTTGCAGCTTTGCACGGTAGCGTTTAAGTTGACGGTTGAGTTTATCAACCACACCATCAATGGCAGCATACATATCATCAGTTTCATGTTTAGCATGAATGGTAATACCATTGGCTGCCATGTTAATTTCACAACGTTGCCTATGTTTTTCAACAGTTAACACCACATGTACATCAACAACATGGTCAAATGAATGTTTCAAATGTCCCAATTTATCATTGACGTAAGCTTTAAGTGGGTCTGTTAAGTCCACATGACGACCTGTAATAGATACTTGCATTTCCTACCTCCTGCTTTGAGATAGGCGTGTTTTCACAGCACGCCTTCGTTGACTGCTTGGTGGCAGCCCTAACTGTTCGCGGTATTTAGCAACGGTGCGCCGTGCAATTTCAATGCCTTCTGCTTGCAAGCGGTCTGAAATCGCTTGATCTGAAATTGGTCTACCCACAGGTTCAGATTCAATTAACGTTTTAACCCGTTGCTGCACCCTATGTACTGAAATCATGCCACCACCGCGTGTTGGTAGCCCCGCCGAAAAGAAACGGCGCATTTCAATCAAACCCAAGGGGGTTTGCGCATATTTACCATTGGTTACGCGTGAAATGGTTGATTCATGCAAGCCAACTTCTTCTGCGACCACTTGTAAGGTTAACGGCTTTAAACCTAAAATACCATGCTCAAGAAACAAACGTTGTTTTGCAGCAAGACACAGACCAACCTTCATCAAGGTTTCGCTTCTTTGGTCTAGCGCACTAAGCAGCCACTTGGCTTCTTGACTAGCCGCATCCATAAACTCACGGTCTTTACCCGTCCACTGGTTACCTGCCCACTGGTTGCTCACCTTAAGCCCACGCCAACCCGACTTCGGCACATCCACTTCAACCTGACCATCCACAATACGAAAAATAATCTCAGGTTGCACATAAATATTTTCCACGCCGCGCAAACCATGACCAGGGAAAGGGTCAAGCCTGCGTAATAAATGACGCGCAGCAATCAACTCATCTTCCGAGCAATGCATTTCCTTCATCAAAGCATCATCGTCTGCAAGTTTGTCTGCATGATACAATAACATTTGGCGCACCAACATCGCCGATGCATCATCATCAGAAATTTGCAGCAGCAAACATTCTGTTAAATCATGCGCGCCAATGCCGCTAGGCTCAAGCTCTTGCACAATACATTCTAGCGCATGCACAACATCTGCTTCAGTTATGCCTGTATAATCGATAGATTTTATAATTTCATCTGCTGCAACACGGAAGTACCCATCATCTTCAAGTGAATCAACAATCGCATGCGCAACTGCACGCTCTTTATCACTCATGGGCTGTTGATTAATTTGTTCATGCAGGGATTCACTTAAACTTTGTTCATCTTTCCACTGCTGATCAGGGTCTGGCATACCATCAAATTGGCTGCCATTTTGATACATGGTTTCCCAGCGGTTATCACCTTGCTCGCGCCAGTCTTCTTTCTGTTGGGACACCGAAGTATCTTCACTTTGCGGTGCAGTATTGTCCGCATCCAGCTCTAGCAATGGATTGGATTCTAAACTTTCTTCAATATACAGCTCAAGCTCTTGGCTATTCATCGCCAAGACTTTTAAACTTTGCGTCAACTGCGGTGTTAAGGCAAGTCGCTGCGATTGTTTTTGGCTAAGATTTTGCCGAACAGCGCCAGCCATTTATACTGGCTGCCGCGCTACAGTAGCGTGTATATATAATACAAACGTATTCACATCCACGTTATATCTTTTTTCATGCAATAAAGCAAGCACTTATGCTGCTTTTGAACCACCTTCTTTCAGTGGCGCAAGCAGTGTTGCCAACTCACCATCTTCATGCATTTCAGAAATAATGTCGCAGCCTCCAACAAACTCGCCTTTCACATAAAGCTGAGGAATGGTTGGCCAATCACTGAATGTTTTGATGCCTTCGCGAACAGACGGGTCAAGCAATACATTAATCGCTGCAAAAGGAACTTCTTGCTCTTGAAGAATAGCGCAAACACGTTGCGAAAAACCACATTGTGGCATTTGCGGTGTACCTTTCATAAACAACAATACATCATTGCTTTTAACGATTTCACCGATTTGTTCTTGGACTGAATCACTCATACTGATGCCTCCTCAGGCGTTTTTGTTTTTAATGCCAAAGCGTGAACTGCTTGGCGCATATTGTCACCCAAAGCGGCATATACCATCTTGTGTCGGGCGATGCGGGGTTTACCCGCAAATGATGCGGAAATAACAGTCATTTCAAAGTGGTCGTCGCCAGAATAACACACGACCTCAACTTCAGCATCTTGGATATGCTGACATACCAATGATTTCAATTCTTCAGGGTTTACACTACTCATTGTCAAACTCCTTACCTTGGTCATGATATGCCACATTGTTATAATATGGTGGGCTTACTAGGACTCGAACCTAGAACCAACCGGTTATGAGCCGGTAGCGCTAACCAGTTGCGCCATAAGCCCGTTCACTGTGAACTTCACAGAGGGCGCAAGATAGTTTCAATTTAGAGACTAAGCAAGAGGGAGACCAATGATTAAACCCATCAAAAATTTATTGATTCTCGGTTGCGGTTATGTGGGCAGTAAACTGGCTCACGTTGCAATAGCTCAAAACATCAATGTCAAAGCAACCGTACGCAATCAAGCTGCTGCGGATATATTATGCAAGCAAGGTATTGATGCCATGGTTAACGACAATCCAGCCAACTTAAACCAAACTTGGCTTGCCGATTGCGATGCCCTGCTTGATTCTATCCCTCTACATTATGATGAACAACGCCAACCTTTTGAAACCCAATCATCTTGGGTAACCCCCTTGATTGAAAAACCAGCAAACCTAAAGTGGGCGGGTTATTTATCTGCCACCAGCGTCTATGCTGATAGTGGTGGCGATTGGATTGATGAGACTTCGATTCATTTTTCTACAAGTCCGCGCGGAGTACAACGCCTCAAAGCGGAACAAGCTTGGTTAACTTCTGATGCACCTGCCGAAGTATTTCGCTTGGCTGGTATTTATGGTGATGAACGCAATATCGTATCCAAACTTTTGTCTGGTAACTATAAAACTGTGGCTTGGCAACCTGCCCATTATTCCAATCGTATTCATGTTGATGATATTGTCGCGGCA
>JAUZQX010000131.1 GCA_030950765.1 Ghiorsea sp. | reverse complement strand
GCCAAATCCACATAACAATTGGGCATCATCTTTTTCACTTCATCTGTTAATTGAACACCCTGCATCTGAAATACACCAACACATATTATGTCAGCTTTACGCCACTGCTGTAACGCAGTATCTATTTGTGACACTGCGGTTAGCACAGTAACTTTTTCAATCGTATGTTTATGGTTTTCGGCGCAACCGAGCAGGCCGAAAAAGTTTTGTTCTGCTTGCTTGGTCAGTGCTTGATGCAGTATCAACTGAAATGCAACGCGACTGATATTATATATAGGTGTTGATGATAATTTACTCATAGAAAGCCAAGCATGATACTTCACATCACCTTATGTCAAACCCAATATACATAACACTTTTATTGCGTCATTTTGCCACAGCTAAACTTGACGAATAAACGAACCTTTATTAGTAACCGCAATCCTGCTACCATTTTAATGAAGAGGAGACTTGTACTTGTGAGCCATTTTTCAATCATGTTGGTGCCCGATGCTGGGCAAACCAAAACGTATCGTTTAAGCAAGATGAAGTTACGCTTCATGTTCTTGTCCCTTTTCCTATTGCTTTCTTTTGGTATTTTAGGCATTTACGGTCTTTTTTCAAACTATGAACTTCGCAGTGACCTCACATTATCACAAACAGCAATACAAAAAGAACGCCAACTTTTCGCCCAATTAAAGTCTGACTTTGAAGCCCAATTAAAAGAAGAAGAAGACAAGATGTCTGTGTATGCACGGTCATTAGGGCAGATGCAAGCGCGCCTATCTCGTCTGGATTCATTGGGAAAACGTCTGGTTGAGGCTTCCCCTTCACTGGCAAAGTCCGAGTTTAATTTTGATGTGCAGCCCGCCTTTGGTGGCCCGCGCATCCCTGATGAAAATAATACCGCAGACATCCAGCTGTTTGACCAAGTTAAATATATTGATTCGCAAATTTCATCCCTAAACACGCAGCTCATTGCTGTTGATTACATTTTACAAGACAATGTTGAAGAAAAAAATGCGCGTCCGCACACTTGGCCTAGTGAGGGTGGCTGGTTAAGCTCACACTTTGGACTACGCACTGATCCATTCACTGCCAAAAAAGCCATGCATAGGGGTATTGATATTGCCAATCGTTTGGGCGCACCTGTTTTAGCGGGAAGCAGAGGTATTGTTGTTTATGCAGGTAAAATGAAAGACTACGGCTACCTTGTAGAAATTGAGCATGGTTATGGTTACCGCACCCGTTATGGGCACATGTCTGCAATCACCATTACTGTTGGTGATATTGTTGAAGCCGCACAAATGATAGGTCGTGTTGGTTCTTCTGGTCGCTCTACAGGACCTCACCTTCACTATGAAGTGCGCCGAAACAGCCAAGCATTAAATCCTCAAAAGTTTATCCCTAGAACTTAAACCCAATCACTGCGTATCTTCTTCTAAGACAAGGTGATAATTACGCAATCAGTATGCTTATATCTCTCTAAAGATGGTTCTTTTACTGTCAAAATGTTTTATCCAGCGCCTCTAACTGCATTGGCTTAGAATCACGATAAAAGCTTTCACATCAAGCAATGTTAATGGTCTGCCTTATTGGCTAAATCAGCAAATTTAACGTGATCACTGCGCCAATCGGATCATGTCATATTTTTTCAGCGTTACCGCCGTCAAGAAAAGTAGCGCACAAAAAAAGCATACTTTTCCTCGACTTCGCCATGCAACCTAAACAGTTCTGCAAAGCTAGGGATAGCAATATTGTCGTTTGAAGTAGCGTTTTCATCGGCGCAAAGAGAAGTAGATATAACCTTTTTACAGCCCTGTGATATCCTGCCCTGCCAAGCTTATGTTAAAAGGAAGCTTTGATGGGGAATTTTTGCATAAAAAAAGGTGCCAGTTTTTCAACTGGCACCTTTTTCAAATAAGGACTTAAACTTAAAGTTCGAGGTTATGCTGCTTTTACAACTTTACCCGAACGCAAGCAGCTTGAACACACACGAATCTTCTTAGTATTTCCACCTACAACTGCACGAACATTATGCAAGTTAGGTAAAAAACGACGACGTGTCGTATTGTGAGCATGACTCACATTATTGCCACTCATAGGGCCTTTATCACAAATTTCACAACGCTTCGCCATGATAAACCTCCAGTAAAACCGAGCCGCACTTTAATCAGCCTTTGCAGGATTACAAGCACTAAATTTTATTCGCTAGATATCATGGACGCACACCGCCACAAACGGCAATATATCGCCATGTTTGGAATACAACGCGCCATTATACTTGCAGCGGGTAAAGGCACTCGTCTGAAGTCACTAACTCATAACAAACCCAAAGCTTTGATGCAAATTGGGGGTGAAGCTGCCATTGTTAGGGTGATACGTCATTTGGTTCGCCAAGGTATCCATGATATAGCTATCAATATTCATCACCATGCCTCACAAATACAAAATGAACTGGGAAATGGCACCCATTTTAACGCGAATCTTTATTATTCGTATGAAGAACAGCTTCTCGACTCGGGTGGCGGCGCTCGCACAGCACTTGATTTATTGCCTGGCGAAGGCCCTGTGTTGATTCATAATGCAGATATTATGTCCACCATCAATATCACTCACCTGCATGACATCTGCCCGACACAAGGCTGCGCTTTAGCACTTGTGCCCAATCCTAAACATAACCTACAGGGTGACTTTTCATTACAGCAGCAACGCATCATTCAACAACCCAAAAATCCCTACACCTTTGCCGGTGTATCTGTATGGCAACCGCCTGCCTTGCTTGAATACCCAAGCCAAACCGCTTTCTCATTAATTCAGCCTATACACACATGTATAACACAACAACAATGTGCAGGTTTGATTCATCAAGGTCACTGGTTTGACATTGGTCGCCCCCACGATTTGATTCAAGCACATCACTACTATAGCCAAGAGGCACTATGATATTACACCCCAAACTTGCGCAAGATTGTTTTACCCTCGGTCAATTTGATTTATGCCTATTGTTACTTATCAATGATAGTCAATATCCTTGGTTTATTCTGGTTCCCCAACGGGAAAATATATCCGAAATTCACCACTTACCCCCTCATGAACAGCAACAACTCATGATAGAGTCATGCCTGCTTGCCACGGCTATTGAACAAGCATTTCAAGCAGATAAAATCAACATTGCAGCCCTTGGTAATATAGTACCCCAACTGCATATCCATCATATTGCTCGTTATAAAAGTGATATTGCATGGCCTAATCCTGTATGGGGAGCGCACCCCGCCATCGCTTATCATGACAATGAACGTGACATCGTTATC
>JAUZQX010000130.1 GCA_030950765.1 Ghiorsea sp. | reverse complement strand
TAAGCTCAACACCTTCTTGATTCTGCAACTGTTTCACAATTGCCGAACCCACCATGCCTCGATGACCTGCAATATAAATTTTCTTTCGTTTTATAGTCATTTATTTCTTCTTCTTTACTGTATGTTTGAATTTCAACACGGTAAAATTTAATTCAATCACCGTCTCAGCTTCACTTGTTTGCAAATCACCATCCAATATCTCGTCAATGAGTTCACCACTTCGTTGCATTAAACTTTGTTGATCTTTTTTATCTTCTAGGGCCGAAAGCTCATTCACCGTACGGGACAGCTCTCGAGTTTTTGAAAATGTTTCAATGATAGATAATGTTGTTTGTGTTGCCTGCTGACCTTTTAAAATTGTTGCCAACATGTACAAGCCTTTTTCAGTAAAGACCTTAGGCAAATATGGGGAAAACTTTATGTTTTCAAGGTGGTCATTTTTTTTGACCACCTCCAGCTTCTCTTCTTCACTCAACTCAAAAACATAACCTTCAGGAAACTTATCAGGATTATTTGCAACTGCTTGGTTAACCTCCTTCGTTGCAACACCATACAAGCCTGCAACATCACGATCCACCAATACTGATTTATCCCGAACACTAACAATAAGAGACTTTATTTTTTCGAACGCAAACACCTGCATGACTAACTTTCTACAGCCACAGGAATATCATGCCCATGCTCTTTTAATAAAGCATGGCGTTGGGCAACTTTTAAATCTTCTGCAACCATCTCCGCACACATTTCCTGTACAGTGATTTCTGGTGTCCAGCCCAATTCTTTTTTAGCTTTGCTTGGGTCGCCAAGCAGTGTTTCCACTTCTGCAGGGCGGAAATAACGCGGATCAATTTGCACAATCACATCACCAACATTCAAGGCTGGGGCTTTATCACCATCAAGGGATGCAATAATGCCCTTTTCTTCAAGCCCTTCTCCTTCAAACCGCATGGTAATACCAAGCTCTGCCGCCGACCATTCGATAAACTGACGCACAGAATATTGAACCCCAGTTGCAATCACAAAATCATCTGGCTCATCTTGCTGCAACATCATCCACTGCATACGCACATAATCTTTGGCATGGCCCCAATCACGCAGTGCATTAATATTACCCATAAACAAACACTGCTCTAAACCTTGGGCAATATTCGCCAAACCACGGGTGATTTTGCGTGTGACAAAGGTTTCACCACGGCGCGGTGATTCGTGGTTAAACAAAATACCATTACAAGCATACATGCCATACGATTCGCGATAATTGACCACAATCCAATAGGCATACATTTTAGCTACAGCATACGGTGAGCGCGGATAAAACGGCGTGGTTTCTTTTTGCGGAATTTCTTGCACTTCGCCAAACAGTTCCGAAGTCGAAGCTTGATAAAACTTCACTTTCTTTTCCAAACCCAACAAACGAATCGCCTCAAGCAAACGCAATGTGCCCAGTGCATCCACATCTGCCGTATATTCTGGGGAGTCAAAGCTCACTGCCACATGCGATTGCGCACCAAGATTATACACCTCATCAGGCTGAACTTCTTGAATAATACGCGTTAGATTTGAAGAATCGGATAGGTCGCCATAGTGCAATACAAAATGTTTGTTTTCCACATGTGGGTCTTGATAAATATGATCTACACGTTGGGTGTTCAATGATGATGCTCTACGTTTAATGCCATGAACCTCATAACCTTTTTCCAATAAAAATTCCGCTAAATAAGAGCCATCCTGCCCTGTTACACCTGTAATCAATGCTACTTTTTTCATTACCTATCCTTATCCAACTTTTGAGCTGCATCCATCAGACTACAGCCTTCCAGCTCAATTTATTATTTTACCACGTTTTCAGTATGCGTTTTTGGAGAACAATGTGTATACAGTTTTAATCATGATACGAATATCGAGCCAAACAGACCAGTTATTAATATAGGTCAAGTCATACTCCACGCGTTTTTCCATTTTTTCTAATGTGTCTGTCTCACCGCGACAACCATTCACTTGTGCCAAACCTGTCATGCCAGGAAGAATGCGATGGCGCGACATATATACACTGATTTTTTCCGAGTAAAAATGATTATGTGATACAGCATGTGGTCTAGGGCCAACCAGCGACATATCACCCTTTAACACATTAAGGATTTGTGGCAATTCATCAATACTACTTTTACGTAAAAATGAACCAACCTTTGTCAACCGAGCATCACCTTTAACTGCCTGTGAAACCTCACCATCTTGCTCCTGATGAACTTTCATGCTGCGAAACTTTAATATATGTATGATTTTACCATCCAAGCCATGCCTCTCCTGACGAAAGAAAATAGGCCCTGGAGAGGTAGTCTTCACAGCCAAGGCAGCCAATATCATAATTGGGGAAAGCGTTAATAGTGCACCAAAGGCAGCCACCTTATCCAATAAAAGTTTACTCACCAGTGCACCTTCTGTCATCGGGCTTTCAGACAAATAGTACAAAGGTATACCTGCAACCTCTTTCACACTGGGGCTTAACATATGCAACCCTAAAATATCTGGAGCCCAGACAATATCAACATTTAAATCAATAAGCTGCAATTGCATATCTTTAAGCTGGTATGAAGACTTCATGCACAAAGCAAAATACACGCGCTTAATACCCTTCTCCTTCACGATTCGCTTAAGATCTGCCAGCTCACCCAAGACGGGAACATCTTTCACCAACAGCTTTTCTTTTCCTTCACCTTCATAAACAACACCGACAATTTTATGGGCTGTCCACGGGTTGGCATTGATACGCTCAGTAAGATAGGCAGACAACTCTCCGCCACCAACAATAAGTGAAGGTTTCGACTCTTTTTTTGTCCACTTCTTCATCCAAGCATTGACCAAGACATGCACGCCAACCTGCAAAGGTGCAACAATCAAAAACCATGAGAAAATCACTTGCCTTGAGTATAACTCAGAAACTTTAAATAAAAATGCAATCACAATAAGTGAGGCTGCGACCTTGGCCCAAGCAAACGAAATGCTCATTGCCAGGCTCATTCGATCAGCATGCCTACGATAAATACCTGAGTTTGAATACACCAACCATACCAAAAAAGGCGCTATAACTGCTGGGTAGTAATAAACAAAGAAATCAGGTGTGCCCTTGATAAATGCACAGAACAAAAGAACAAGCTCTACAACAGCAATATCCAAAACCAATTGTGCCTTTGCTAAAAGATTGCCCGAGGATCCAACCATTCTTTTCGGTCGATTTGACTGTGAAACTGCCTTATTCAAGCTTATACCCCCTTTTGGTTCACGAAACTTAGATGCCTCGCTTAACGTCCGTTTTAACAACTGCGCCCACCCTATATATCTAAAGCGGGGCAACAGTAACCACTTTGTATGACATTTTATAGCACATAAGAAACCAAAGCGAAAGGTGCTTTGAAAACCTACCCGTTTTATAGTTATATTGGCATACTGGAACAACGAGCAGTTTTTTTATTTATAGCCTACAATAAGAACCCCAGCACCCCAATCAAAAAACACAACACACCACGTGTTCACCTATCACTATAAAGCCAAAGCGTAAACCCTTGACACCTATAATAAATTAGTCTTTTATTCGAGTATGAAAGCATTGGTTACCATTACAAACATCTACATGTTCTTTGCCCTAAAAAGAAGAGGGTTACACGCCTTCATCAAAAAACAAAAGAACACCTTCCATAAGCTTCCCCATACAGTATTCTTTATTGGCGCAAGACTTGCTTATTCATGTTGTAACAGTTATTTTGCTTTACGAATTAAATGTTTGCATTATTTTATCATGGGGGAACTGGCTTTGCCTTATACATCAACACATCAAAAAAGCATATCAGTTATATACCCACCCCACCCTGCTCAGGGTCAAATATGATTAACAAACATAGCTTGAAAAGGCTCTTTTTAAGCCTACTTCTTATCACTGTAAGTGTAGGTTTATTGGCATGTAGGACAACCGTACCGCAGCCATCCATGCCCTTGCAGGCGCTAAACTCACCTATTCCAAAGTATAAAATGCACAATATTGGCCCGCAGCAGGCGGCTGAATCACAATCAGTACACTATGTTGACCTGAATCAAGATGGGCACCTCGACCTTCTTGTTGGCGGCCATGAAGATATCGATGGTTTCCATGTCGAGTGGGGTGATAGCACAGGTAACTGGGTATTACAGGGTGGCCCACTCACTGCCATGCAGCCACGCTCTATTGCCACAGCAGACATCAACCATGATAACAACATTGAAATTCTTATTGGTGGTGAAGGCGACCAAAAAGGCTTGCAAGTTTGGGCATTAAACAGCAAAACACAAACTTGGACTATTCATTCATCACCCTTGGTTTCAGGTGTATTTCATGCTGTGAAATTCGCAGACATCAACGAAGACGGCTGGCAAGATATTATCGCTGTTCGTTCAGACAGTATTGCTGATGGCGGTATCTATGTATTGCTTAATGATGGGCGTAATGGCTGGGTACATGGCACAGGTCCTATGGTTAAAGGTATTTTCACCAGTTTATCTGTCGAAGATATTAATGGCGACGAACACCTCGATATTATTGCAGCAAGACGCGGTGGTTTAGGCGCCATGCAAGGTAGAGACCAACTTTGGAGTCAAGCAGGTGGTGTTCAAGTATGGTTTGGTGATGGTAATGCACGTTGGGAACCCATGATACTACCAACCAATGCCGATACAGAATCAGTGACTGTTGCCGATATCAATAGTGATGGTTATTTGGATATTGTGGCAGGTTTATACCAGCAAGGTATTCGTTACTGGTTGGGTGGCGAAAAAACATGGTCAATGCAAAGTGTTGTCCAGTCTGGAACTTGGTCGGATGTACGCGTAGGTGATTTGAATGCTGACGGTGACAAAGAGTTGGTTGCGTCATCCAGCGTTGGGCAAGGCATCGCTATATGGAGCTGGAAAGACAGTCGTTTCATCAGTGAAGACCATCAAGTACCCGACTATGGTGTGTACCTTGACCTTGATTTGGGTGATGTAAAAAGCAATGGTCAGCTGGATATCGCTGCAACACGTGCCGATGGCGGAGTTGAAATTTGGTCAACAACCAAAGCCAAACCACTGCCCATGAAAAAATTCTTATCCAAGCAAGTAGGTGAACGCCTCTCTATCTATTTTGATTCAGGAACAGCACGTTTAAACCCAGAATCCATTAAAAAAGTAAATGTATGGGTTGATTCGTTAGGCATTGATTTAAGTGAACTTCACCTTGAACTACAAGGTCGTGCTGACCAACGCCCGATTCACTCCGAATTGTATCCAAACAACACAGCACTTTCCAAAGCACGTGCCGATGCTGTGGCGACAACACTTTTAAGGCACAATGCCAAAAAAGAAAATTTAAACATTGATGCGCTGGGTGATAAATCACCACTTCCGCCAGGTTTAGACCCTGCATCTTTGCGCCAAAATAGACGTGTATTTGTCGAAGCTTTTAAAATCGAAAGTACAAAACTTCCTTTATCTGCATCCAACATCAATAAACGCGATTTGTATAATATTGATGAAAACAAAGTGTTTAAAACCATTGATGGTGTGCCCGAATACAAAGTTGGTGTTGGTGATGAGTTACAAATCACTTTTTGGCAGGGTGCAAAGTCTGAAATACAAAAAGTCATCGTACAAATTGATGGCACTGTATCACTACCCTACCAAGCCGCGCTCAAAGTAGCAGGGTTAACACCCCGTGAAATTGATAGTTTAACCACCAATATTATTAAAAAGTATGAACGGAATCCGCGCGTTGACATTCAAGTCCTCAGAGCAAAAAGTAAATTTGCTAGCATTTTTGGTGAGGTGCAAAGTTTATCACGCCAACCTACGGGTGCTGGCACTTACGCTTTACGTGGCAAAGAAAGTTTGGTTGATTTTTTATCCCGTGTGGGTGGGCCTACCAAAGAGGCCAACCTAAATAATGTACAAATCATTCGTGATGGTAAAACTGTGCTTTTGGACTTGAATCGCGCTATTCGCCAAGGTGATTTGTCTGAAAATGCAATCATTGATGATGGCGATACGATTTTCATCCCATCGCTTGCCCAATCCAAGCGTCAAGTATATGTGCTTGGACAAGTTGCCAAAGCGGGTATTGTAGAGTTTACAGGTGACATCAACTTTTTGGATGCTATTTCTAAAGCTGGTGGTTTAACCGATGATGCATACTTACCTGATATTCGCGTTTTACGTGCAGACAGAGATCAGCCACAAATTTTAGCCGTAAACTTCCAACGTTTCCTTGAAAATGGCGACCTCACGCAAAACATCGCTTTAATGGATAAAGATGTTTTAATTATACCGTCGCGCCCAATTGCCAATTGGAATAAGTTTATCGCTGATATATCACCTTCGATTACATTGCTTTTACAACCTGTTAGTATTGCCCAACAAATCCTAACGCTACGCTTATTAACAGGGCAGGTTCAATAATGGCAGCCGCACAACATAACGAGGGATACGAACTTAATTTATCCGAGTATTGGCAAATCATTGCCAGACGGCGTTGGATTATTATTTTTTGCGCCTTATCCATGGGGTTTTTCAGTGGTTTTCTCACCTGGGCAAAACAGCCACCTGCCATTTACACATCCAGTTCTGCCATCAAAATTGAATCATCGGTGAATGTTGCAGATTTGCTGCTTCGCGGCGGCTCAAGGCAGTCCTACGACAATGTAAAAACACAGCTTGCCATGATTGAATCCTATGCCGTGATGGAACGTGTTGCTCAACGCATGAACCTTATTCCTGCGGAGTTAAGCTCAGAAGAGATTCGAGCTAACCCTGATTATATGGATGAAGTTTTAAGTATCAAAGACAGTATTTCTGTATTCCAAAACCAAGTGTCGGGTATTATCACCATCTCTGCGACTTCAACGCGCCCCTTATTTGCCCGTGATTTGGCACAAGCTGTAGCTGATGAGTTTAAAGAGTTTAATGTACAAGATAAAAACCGCAGAATTTTCGAAGCCAAAAAATTTATTCAACAACAATTGATTATTGTGCGTGAACGCCTCAAAAAAGCGGAAGAACAAATTCGTGATTACCGCAACAAACACAACCTATCTTTTTCCAGCGCTGACCCTGAACTTATGGCGCGTATTGTTTCGGACCTAGAGCAGGAATACCGCCAAGCAACTGCACACTTGAGTGACCTAAAATTTGCCATCAAACCGCTTAAACAGCGTATCAACAATGGTGATTGGGATTACCAAGCTGTGACCATTGCTGGCAGTGTAAGCACCTATTTTGACCAGTTAAATAAACGTTTGGTTGATATGGCATTAAAACGCACCGAGTTGATGACCAACTACACCGATGACCATCCGCAAATTAAAGAATTGCGCGAACAAGCCCATGATATTTTATCC
The DNA here is from genome assembly GCA_030950765.1 of Ghiorsea sp. Classification (GTDB taxonomy): domain Bacteria; phylum Pseudomonadota; class Zetaproteobacteria; order Mariprofundales; family Mariprofundaceae; genus Ghiorsea. Next base: position 4,090 of record JAUZQX010000130.1, on the reverse strand, counting down.
AGCATGGTGGATGAGCTTGTGAAACAAATTGAACTCACACAGCGGCGTATTTCGGATATTCAGAAAAGTATAGAAAAAACAAAAACACGTTTCCAAGGTGTACCTGAACAAGCCTTAGAACTACAGCGTATGCAACGTACTGTGCGTATTAACGAAGACTTATTTGACTTGCTTGAGAAAAAATATCAAGAAGTGCTGATTAAAGAAGCTGAAAAAGTCCAAGCTGTATCCTTGGTGCGCCCTGCCATGATTCCAGTGTTCCGCATCAACCCTGTCAATCCAGTACAAAGTGCTTTGGCAGGTATGATTCTTGGTTTGGTGTTGGGGCTTATCGTATCCTTAATCCTTGAAGCCATGGATTCATCTGTGGGTACGATTGAAGAAGTAGAGAGCTTTTTGGATACCTCGGTGGTGGGTTTTGTTCCCCAACTCGAACACGATGAGGCCCTTGAATTATTCTCTGGGGTCAAAGAACTCAAAACAAGCGGGCACCATCTAGAAAGACAAATCCGTCTTATCAGCCATTTCTCACCACCATCAACCATCTCAGAAGCTTACCGTAGTTTACGAACCAACCTGCTCTTTTCCCAAACGGGTGGACATAAAGTGATTCTGGTTACCAGCTCTACGGTTAAAGAAGGTAAAAGTACGATTGCTGCCAACCTTGCCGTTGTTTTGGCACAACAAGGTGGCCGCATATTATTGATTGATGCCGATATGCGTAAACCTATGCAACATCATACCTTTGGGCTCAAACGTGACCCTGGCTTGAGTGAATGTTTATTGGGACAATACCATTGGCAAGATGCCGTCAAACGTTTCTCCGATGTCATGTTAGGTGATATGGGCATCGACCAAGCTTTGCTCACCCCGGGGCTTGATCAATTAGAAATCCTCACTTGTGGCATTGTGAATGCCAACCCCCCTGATTTATTGGCTGCACCCATGATGGATACCATCCTAAAGGAAGTCCGTGAAGAGTATGATATGGTGATTATTGATATGCCACCTTTATTACATACCACTGATGCGACCATCTTGGCTTCAAAAGTGGACGGTGTATTGCTTGTATACCATATTGGTTCCGTGGTTAGGGGCGCATTAAAACGCGTGAAAAATAATATTGAAGCTGTGGGTGGCAGTGTACTGGGTATTATTCTTAATGGGGTGCGTGGTGAACTATCTCCCGATTATGCCACCTATAAAATGAACCATTATTATGCTTACTCTTATGGTAATGATGAACAAGTTCGTGGCAACATATTTGAGCAATGGATTGCAAAAATGAAACGCCGCTCTCTGCGTTTATGGCAGACAGTGAAAACCCGTTTCGATAAGGAGTAATCATGCAAAGAGATTTTGATCACTTCGTAAAACATAAAAAACAGCGCAATCGTTTTATTGCAATTTTTATCTTAACCTTGTTGGCTGCTGCCATTGTCGTTTTGGTTCAGGAATGTAGCCAAAGCTTCAATGAGCCTTACAATAAAGACTATCAGCCTATGGACAAAGCAAGACACCTTGATGCAGGTAAACAACCCTGAGCATTCGAAACATACGTGTTCCCATACCACCAAACATTCTACTCACGTTTGTTTTAACCACGTTATTACTTTATAGCGCTTATCTTTTAGCGCCTCAGCTTGTGCAAGGCCCTTTGCTTCTTTTTGCTGGTTTAATGATTGTTATCATCACATTCACCAGCATTGAATTGGCACTCTATTTCCTTATTTTGTCCACCCTACTCTCACCCGAACTTACCTTTGGTGGTGCATCGGCCCAAGAACTTGCAGCAGGCATGACCAACACCACCGAATCTCGTGGCATCACACTTCGTTTGGATGATATTATGTTAACTTTGATTTCATTCACATGGCTGGTGCGTATGGCTGTGCGTAATGAACTTGGTTTTTTACGTCGTACCCCCATCAATCAAGCCGCTTTTTTATATTGGGTCGCCTGCGCCTTTTCAACCATGATTGCCTTCTTCTCCGACAAGGTTGGTTTGTATGGTGTATTCTTTGTTATCAAATACTTGGAATATTTTATTCTGTTTTATATCGTGGTAAACCATGTGCATGATGAAGCAATCATCAAACGTTTTTTGATGGTTATGATTTTTACATGTTTGGTTGCATCACTGATTGGTATTGCTCAAATTCCTTCAGGGTTACGTGTTTCCGCACCTTTCGAAGGGGCAGAAGGTGAACCCAATACCTTTGGTGGTTATTTGATGTTTATGTTTAGTATCATGTTGGGCATTCTTTTACATACCACAGACAAAAAACAACGGATTTTACTCTTTATTGCTATGGGAATTATCCTCATACCCTTTGCTTTTACAGAATCACGTAGTTCTTACCTCTCCTTTATTGTGGCGATTATTTGCTTTCTTTTTTATTCTCAAAAGAAAAAGTTACTCTTTTTCATGTGTTTAACAGGGGTGGCTTTAGCCCCCTTTGTTTTGCCGCAAAATGTAATTAACCGTGTCATGTTCACATTTAATCAGGCCGAACAATCAGGGCAGCTGCAAGTCGGCAATTTAAAAGTGGATACATCAACAACAGAACGACTGCGAGCGTGGGAAGAAGTCATCAGCGTTGATTTTCCTAAAAATCCAATTTTTGGTGTAGGTGTGACGGGGGGTAAATTCCTCGATGCGCAATACCCACGTGTTTTGTTGGAAACAGGCATTGTTGGACTTGTACTCTTTATTTGGTTTTTACGGCGAGTTTGGGTCTTACTCAAAAAGAGTAGCCGCAAACTTCAAGACCCCGTCATGCGTGGTGTAGCCTTGGGTGCATTGTGTGGTTTTGCTGGGTTATTAGTACACGGTATTGGTGCCAACACCTTTATTATTGTACGAATTATGGAGCCATTCATGATTATTTTGGGTTTAGTTCTTGCCATGCAAATCTTGGAAAAAGAAAGGCAGCAGCGTGAAGCGCAAGAAGATACTACACCAAACAATGAGCTAAAAAGTAAACCAAACGACGAACCTTTCAATCCTTCAGTTCGTTTCTAACACCACATCTTCAATCACAAACTGCACTGCATCCCCACCCCGATAATCATCGGTTTGCAACTGCCCCAAAACCGATACACATACACCATCCTGTAAATCATCCTCCAAAGCACCCGCCCCAAAAACTACGGCATTGGTAAACATCATACCATCGGTTAAACGCACACGCATCACACCACCCTTAAGTTTTTTGCTATCAACCACTGTCACATCATGAATAGCCCACAAACATGCTGGATTGCCTTGTCCAACAGGCTCAAAACGTTGCAATCTTGATGCCAAACCAATATGCAAAGCTGGTAAACTTAATACACCATCAATCAACAAATGGTTTTGAATCAAACCATCGGTTTGTTGTTGGTTTACTGCCTTGGTTAAATCAACAACAAAAGCATCCCAGCTTCCCGATTTAACCGTACCACCACCAGCACCCGCATGCCCTCCAAACCCGTGCAAATGTTCCGCACATGTTTGAAGCAACTGACCAATATGAAACCCTTTCACCCCACGTAACGACACCCGAATATCCTGATTGTTATCCACAAAACCTACGGCTGCGGGTCGCCCATGTTGCCTAGCCAAACGCCCTGCAACCAAACCCACCACACCTGCATGCCAATTTTCATCATAAACAGTTAGATGTGTGTTTTTCTCTTTGTTTTCACCTGTGCTACCTGGGTTTGTCGCCTCAAGTTTAGCCAAAGCCTCTTTATAGGTATCCACCTCAATCTTTCGCCGCTCTTGATTGCATACGTCCAAAGATGCTGCCAATGCCGCCGCTTCACTTGCATCTTGGCAACATAACAAACGCATCGCCTCCTCCCCATGTCGCATGCGCCCTGCCGCATTCACCCGAGGCGCCAAATAAAAACCAATACTTTCGGTTGAAATACGCTTTCGGTTCACCTTTGCAATATCCAGCAATGCTGACATACCAACAGATGGTGCTGTGCGTAATTGTTGCAGCCCAAAATGCACCAGCACACGGTTCACACCCACCAAAGGCATCACATCGGCAACAGTTGCCATGGCGACCCTATCCAGCAGTTGTTTCAAGTCATAAGC
>JAUZQX010000013.1 GCA_030950765.1 Ghiorsea sp. | reverse complement strand
GATGGTCATATTGTGCAAGAAGTGCGTGTGCAAACCCATTTCAGCCAACTGTCAGGTCTTTCTGGTGAAGAAGCAGCGCAAGTCATTGCGGATACCATCAGCCAAGCTACTAAACCTTTATTGGATAATAATATTGCTGGTTTAGGCATCGGTTTCCCTGGTTTTTTTATCGGCAATTCAGGCATCTTAGCCAGCTCGCCGAATATTCCACAATTAGAGAACTTCAACCTTGCCGAGCAGTTATCCAAGCAGCTTAATTTACCTGTATCCGCGCAAAATGATGCCTTATGTGCAGCAGTTGGCGAACAAACTTTTGGCGCAGGCAAAGGCACAAACAATCTATTGCATATCACACTTGGCACAGGCATTGGTGGTGGTTTAATACTCAACAATCAACCCTACACAGGTGAAAGCGGCATGGCGATGGAGTTTGGGCATTTGCGAGTAGTTCATGATAACGATTCAAGGCTTTGCGGCTGCGGTAATCGCGGCTGTGTAGAAGCTTATGCCTCAGCCACGGCAATCAGCGCAAGATATGCTGAGATTTCAGGTGAAACACTTGAAACAAAAGTTATCTTTGACCGCGCGACTCATGGAGACAACGATGCTAAAACCATCATCAAAAGCGCAGGCACTTACCTTGGGCAAGCCATTGCCGAAGCCATCAAACTTTTAGATATTCACACAGTCACCATCAGCGGCGGTATGATTGGCGCATGGGACATATGGCACCCCAACATCAAAACCGCACTTGATAACAACCTCATCCCACCACTCAAAGGAAGAATTCAAGTCCTTCCATCGGCATTAGGAGATAATGCAGGGCTGTTGGGTGCGGCTAAGCTTTTGGTTTGACTGGGTTCAACTTCCAAATATCACGGTTATAATCTTGCATGGTGCGGTCTGTTGAAAATTTACCACTGAATGCTGTGTTATAAATGCTCATTTTCAGCCACTTGGTTTTGTCTTGATAGGCAAGTGAAGCTTGTTGCTGGGCTTCAATGTATGAACGGAAATCAGCCGCAGTTAACCAAGGGTCATCGCTGCAGCGAATCGAGCCTGTGATAGATGTAAACAAGCCTGGTTCAAACTGACTGAAATGACCGCATTCAATCAAGTTCATCACCCGTTTAAAGTCATCATCGGCTTCAATGATAGTATTTGGATTGTAGTTGCCGCGTGTGGCTTCAACTTCTTCGGCGGTTAAACCAAATAAGAAGAAGTTTTCATCACCGACTTCTTCGCGAATCTCAATGTTTGCCCCATCCAGTGTGCCAATAGTCATCGCGCCATTCATCATGAATTTCATGTTGCCTGTGCCTGATGCTTCTTTGCCCGCTGTGGAGATTTGCTCGGATAAATCGGCTGCAGGGGCGATTTTTTCCATGGCAGATACACGGTAGTTAGGAAAGAAGACTACTTTTAATTTATCGCCCACTTCAGGGTCGTTGTTCACAACATCCGCAACATTGCTCACCAGTTTGATGATTTGTTTTGCCATGTAATAACCTGGTGCAGCTTTACCACCAATCAATACACAACGGTTGGTCCAATTGTCGGTATCACCGCGTTTGATACGGTCATACAAATGAATGACGTGCAATACATTAAGTAACTGGCGTTTGTATTCATGGATACGCTTCACCTGAATATCAAACATCGCATCAGGGCGGAATGTTACACCACATTCTTCTTGCACAACCGCTGCAAGAACCTCTTTGTTTTCAAGCTTGCTTGCTGCCCATTGTTTGCGGAATGCTGCTTTTTCTGCCAATGGCGCAAGTTGTTTTAGTTCATCTAACTTAGTAATCCAGGCATCACCAATGTTTTTAGTGATTAATTGGGTCAATGACTTGTTACAAAATGCCATCCAACGGCGCTGGGTCACACCGTTGGTTTTGTTATTGAACTTTTCAGGCCAAAGTTGATAAAAATCATTGAATAAACCTTCGACCAACAAGTCGGAATGAAGTTGTGCCACGCCATTCACTGAGAAGCTGCCAATAATGGCTAAATATGCCATGCGGACTTGTTGCTCATCACCTTCTTCGATGATGGACATACGACGCTGACGCGCTACATCACCAGGGTATTTCTTTGCTAAGTCTTTAAGGAAACGTGCATTGATTTCATAAATAATATCTAGAATTCTTGGTAGCAAATGACTGAATAAACGTACTGACCAACGCTCCAACGCTTCAGGCAACAATGTATGATTGGTATAAGCCATAGTTTGACTGGTAATTGCCCAGGCTGCATCCCAACCAAGGCGATAGTCATCCATCAAAATACGCATCAATTCAGCAACCGATACGGTGGGGTGGGTATCATTAAGTTGGAAACAGTTTTTTGCAGCAAAATCGGTAAAATCTTCACCATGAATTTCAACCCATTGGCGAAGCACATCTTTAATGCTTGCCGATGCCAAGAAATATTGCTGACGCAAACGAAGTTCCTTGCCATTTTCACTGCTGTCATTGGGATATAACACCATAGAAATATGTTCTGCATTGTTTTTCTGTGCCACAGAACCCGCATAATCACCTGCATTAAATTCGCCCAAATCAAACTCATCCGTTGCTGTAGATTTCCACAGACGTAAGGTGTTTACAGTACCATTTTTATAACCTGGAATCGGTGTATCGTAAGGCACAGCTAAGACATCGTTTGTGCCCACCCAGCGCGAACGTTTATTACCATTATCATCGTGGTAGGTTTCAGAATAACCACCAAAATGCACGGCTTGGGTATATTCAGGGCGTTCCATCTCCCATATATTGCCTTCGCGCAACCAGTGGTCAGGTGATTCTTGTTGAAAACCATTAACAATGCTTTGGCGGAACATGCCATATTCATAACGAATACCATAACCTGTCACAGGAAGCTGCAATGTGGCGCAACTATCAACAAAACAAGCTGCCAACCTACCCAAACCACCATTGCCCAAACCAGCATCATGTTCGGCCTCAATCATTTCTTCAATATCAATGCCAAGCGCATGAAGTGCTTCAGTTGTTTGCTCATCCAAACCAAGGTTGAGAATCGCATTACCTAAAGCTCTGCCCATCAAAAATTCAAGCGACAAATAATAGGTGCGTTTACCATCGACTTCTTGCACGGCCTCTTTGGTGTCTTTCCAATTTTCCATCAAACGGTCGCGAATCGTTAAAGCCAGTGCTTGATACTTATAATGGTCAGAAATACATGCTTTGCTCAAACCCAATGTGCGCAGGAAATGACGCTGCATACCATTGATTAAATCATCGCTGGTTTGTCCAACGCGAGGGGCTTCCGTTATGGAGCGGGGATGTAATTGAGCTTTTGGCATGGTATTTTCCTTTTTAAAACCTACAGCTGAGGGTTGCGTAGGCTGCCAAGCCATTGCTGCAAGTCAAAGTAAAACTCAAACGGCGGTGTTCTGAGTACATTCAAGACTTATATATAGTGCTGTTAGCCATTAAAGCGGGGTATATATGGGGTTAATCGGTGTAGTCTGCCCAGAATTCCGTGCCTCTGCCCATTTGTTTGATACGTGCAATCAACATATCCAATGCTTCGGGGTGTTCGGCAAAGTTAATGCGGTCAGTTTGTACGACCAAGAGTGGTGTTTCTTGGTAGTGAAAGAAGAATTTATCAAAGGTTTCGGTGATTTGTTTGAGGTAGTCAAGGTTGACACCTTGTTCGATGTTTCGGTTACGTTGTTGTATGCGTTTTAAAGCAATCTCAGGTGATGATTGTAGGTAAACCACAAGGTCTGGCTTGGGTAAATCAATGGTCACAGCTTGTGCCACTTGGTTGTACAATACAAACTCTTCATCCGATAAGTTGGTCATGGCAAAAAGTTTGTCTTTTGCGAAAATGTAGTCACTAACCATCATGGATTGAAAGAGGTCTTGTTGTGCTAAGCTTTGCCACTGCTTGAGGCGTGAAAACAAGAACGACAACTGTACTGATAAGCCATGCCGTTCAGGGTCTTGGTAAAACAATTCCAGAAAGGGGTTATCATCAATGTCTTCCAAGAGTAAACTTGCATTGAGTTTGCTTGCAAGCCCTTGGGCTAAAGTTGTTTTACCTACGCCAATACCACCTTCGATTGCAATGTGGTTTAGGTTTAATGTTGAAGTTGCCATGCTTCTCCTTTGTGCAGCTGTTCACCTGCATCCATAAGGTTGGTTATCATTGTAGAGAGGCTTTCCCCAGTGGCAGGATGTACCCATGAAGGAGCAATGTCCAATAGTGGCTGCAAAACAAATAGTCGAGATTGTGTTTCAGGGTGGGGTAGCTTTAGAGCTGTTTGTGTTGATATAACTTGTTCGTAGGCAATGAGGTCAAGGTCCAGCGTGCGCGAACCCCAGTGTTCAATACGCTTGCGACCATGCTGGTCTTCAATGCTGTGTAACTCAGCAAGAAGGGCGCTGGGCGAGAGCTCTGTTTGCACATGAATCGCAGCATTCCAATAATCAGGTTGTGCTGCACTGTTAGGGAAGGTTAGGGCAGGGGTGTGGTAAAGTTTGGACACAGCAATTATATCACATGTCCTTTTTAGCGCATCATAAGCAGTTTGAAATGTTTGTTTCACATTGCCAAGGTTTCCGCCCAAGGCAATAAAAGCACTGTTCACAGTGGGTTTCTCCTTTATTCTCGATAAGACTGACTATTCATAATCATGCTGCATAATGCAAGGGATAAAAAGCGGTTGACGAATGATGAATTAATCCCTAAGTTTCGCCGCCTTCCAAAGTTGGAAGATGTTTTTTAAATGTCGGGGCGTAGCGCAGCCTGGTAGCGCATCTGGTTTGGGACCAGAGGGTCGGGTGTTCGAATCACCCCGCCCCGACCATTTAAATTTTTAGGTCTGCTGGAATTAAGCGCCTGTAGCTCAGTTGGATAGAGCAACGGACTTCTAATCCGTAGGCCGCAGGTTCGAATCCTGCTAGGCGCGCCATTTCGGCAACCGTTTCAAGAATAATGGTGGATGTAGCTCAGTTGGTAGAGCCCCGGCTTGTGATGCCGGTGGTCGCGGGTTCGAATCCCGTCGTCCACCCCAGTTTTTCATCTTATATTATCCTTTATAAATAAACAAGTTACCTATGTTTTTACCTTCGTGCAAGGCTTGGTCTTTTTGAGCTGTTTTTATTGATGTGCCCAGATTGTGCCCAAACCGTGCCCAAGTTTTTATCCCTAAAAAATTCAGGTTGTTTGACTTGAGTACCAGCCTGATTTTTGAGT
>JAUZQX010000129.1 GCA_030950765.1 Ghiorsea sp. | reverse complement strand
GAAGGCAAGAATCGACAAGTGCGGCGCATGACTGCAGCAGTAGGGTTTCCAACGCTTAGACTGATTCGTTATGCCATTGGTGATGTTACGTTGGATGGTTTAAAGCCTGGTGAATACCAACCGCTTGATGATTTACTGTTGAAAAATTTTCAAGGTTAAATCAGGTGCAAAGCGGCGATGTTGTAGGTTAAAATAAATCGTACCGTTATCACTTTCCAAACCTGTAATTTCAGCAGTATCATGATAAGCGATACGTTTGAAATTTTGACCATCATACACCCATAATTCTGAGCGTTTACTATCATCTGTTATCCATAACCAGCCTCGTTTTTCATCCCACTCTAAATTATCAGGATGTTTGATGTCTTTGTGATGTAAATACTTTGAAACACTGGGTTTATCACCCAAATCATTAAGTTTTAAGATGTTTCCTGTGCCCGTTTCTGCAATCAAAATCGTGCCATCAGACATCAGTTCCATATCTTCCATGCGATTATACCAACGCCCATGCAATTTTTCAGCTTCAAGTCGGGCTTCTTTTGGGTTTTTGACCGTTAACCAGCCTTTTTTGGCATGAAATACGGCTAAAACATCATTTTTTAGCGTTAAACGATACAAACAGCCTTCTTTCCATTCATCGGCTAAGTATAAATACTTACCATCTTGTGAAAATGTGATGCCCTCATGTGAGAAAATACCTGCGCTTAGCACAGCTTTGATGTGATTACTGCTTGATTTGAGGCGAACTCTATCTACCCGTTGCTCTGCTTTGAGGTTGTCAGGGTCTTGAATATGCCAAACCATACCATCGGCTTGCTCTTCACCCAGCCAAATTGATCCATCTGGTGCAAAACGCATACCATCAGCACGCCCCAAACCATAAATCAGGATGTCGCGTTTGCCTGTTTCGATATGAATCCGCGCCAAAGAAGGGGAGAGCATATTCGATTTGGCTTCACAGCTTTGGTATAGGTATTGTTTGTCAGCAGAAAGCAGCAACATATCAGGTAAATCATCGCCGCATTCGGTGATGACTTTCTCGTTCCAGCCTTGTTGTAGCATCAAACCTGAATCGCTTGCTGCGGCAAATTGTACATATAATAACGGTAAAATAAGTAGTATATATTTCATATTAAACCTCTAAACTTTTATTGACGATTTCTTGCACATCACCCGATAAACCTTGGCTATCAGCAATGTTCTGTAGCGCTGTTTTCATCAAGTTTTGGCGGGTGGGTTCTAAGCGTTTCCAGTCCATCAAAGCGCGTACCATGCGCGCTGCAATTTGCGGATTCATTTTATCCAATAGTAGAATTTGTTGGCTTACAAATTGATAACCCAAACCATCTTCAGCATGAAAATTCTTAGGGTTACGCATGGCAAAACCACCAATCAATGCGCGAACCTTATTGGGGTTTTTCATAGCAAATTTAGGATGTTGCATGAGTTCTTTCACGTGGTTTAATGTTTTTGGAAGCGATGATGCAGCTTGTACACCAAACCATTTATCCATCACATTCGCTTCATCTGACCAGCGTGATTCAAAAGCATCTAAAGCTTGCTTGCGTTGCTCACAATCATGGTCGGCGAGCAACGCCAAAGCTGCATATTGGTTGGTCATATTATTGGCTTGTGCAAACTGCTGATAAGCCAAATCAAGCATAGCATCACCCGTTTCAACCAAATAAGACAAACATACATTTTGTAGTTTGCGCTGCTGCATGGCGGCATCGCTTAAATCAACGTTGGTAGAACCTTGTATGCTCATGGCTTGATATACAGCGAAGAACTCAGCCTTGAGTGTTTTAGCAATGCCGTGCTTTAAGGCTTCTTTGGCTTCAAACAATGCCACAGGATTCATGGTGTCGTGGTTACTTAGCCATGCTTCCTGAATATCGGATAAAGAAGGCAGGTTTAATGCTTCGGCTTTGAGTGCAGGTTCTAGGCTTTCATCAGCAAGCAACGTTTTGAAGGCTTGGGTGATGATTGTACTTGGTGCCTCTGGATGTTCCACCAAAGAAAGGATTGCGCTTGTGGCTAAAGCTTGCGCTGCTGCCCAACGGTTAAACGCATTGGAATCAAACTGCATTAAAAATGCATAATCGGCATCGGAATAGTCATATTCTAAGATGACAGGCGCAGAGAAATCACGCAATAAGGATGGCGTCGGTTGGCTGCTTATGTTTCCAAAGGTAAAGCTCTGTTTTTCCTTTGTAATCAATAAGGTGGATTCATCGGCTAAAGCTTTTCCGTGACTGTCTAGTAGCGCCATTTTTAATGGAATAATGTATGGAAGTTTCTCTTTCGACTCAGATGTAGCGGGGCAAGATTGTTCGCAAGTTATAATGCAAGTTTGCTTTTCTTTATCATAATCCAAGCTCACTTGAAGGCGGGGTGTGCCAGCCTGATTATACCACGTTTGCATTTGGCTTAAATCTTGATTGTTGGCATCAGCCATGGCGCTTAAAAAGTCTTCGGTGGTGACAGCTTGCCCATCATGACGCTCAAAATACAAGTCCATGCCTTTTCGGAATCCATCTTCACCAAGAAGGCTATGATATAAACGCACCACTTCTGCACCTTTTTCATACACCGTAACCGTGTAGAAATTATTGATTTCAACAAATGATGCAGGGCGAATCGGGTGCGCCATGGGGCTTGCATCCTCTGCAAACTGGTGGGCGCGTAATAACCGAACATCTTCAATGCGTTTTACAGCTTTTGAATGATGGTCTGCGGTAAATTCTTGGTCGCGAAACACTGTTAAACCTTCTTTGAGGCTAAGTTGGAACCAATCGCGGCAAGTGACACGATTGCCCGTCCAATTATGAAAGTATTCATGCCCAATCACCGCTTCAATAGCGATATAATCATTATCGGTTGCGGTTTCTGGGCTAGCAAAAACAAGGCGAGAATTAAAAATATTCAAACCCTTATTTTCCATAGCACCCATATTAAAATCATCCACTGCAACAATCATAAATAAATCAAGGTCATACTCTAAGCCAAAGCGTGTTTCATCCCAGCGCATGGCGCGTTTGAGCGAAGCCATGGCAAAGTCGCATTGATGAATGTGGTGGGGCTCGGTGTAGATTTGCAGGGTAATATCTCGCCCTGATTGGGTGGTAAAACTATCTTCCACTTTTGCCAAGTCACCTGCCACCAAAGCAAATAAATAACATGGTTTAGGGAAGGGGTCATGCCATTCGGCAAAGTGTAACTCATCACTCAAATCACCTGAAGCGACTGGGTTACCATTGGATAAAAGCACAGGGTTGCTTGCTTTATCAGCAATGATTTTGACGCTAAATGTTGCCATCACATCGGGTCTATCTTGGAAATAAGTGATGCGCCTAAAGCCATGGGCTTCGCACTGGGTACAGTAGTTGCCCGATGAGCGATACAAACCTTCTAGGGCTGTGTTGGCTTGTGGATTAATGATGGTGACGATTTCAAGCGTGAAGGATGCAGGGGCATCATGGATATTTAAGCCATCTTTTAATACTTCATACTGGTTTTCTGCTAAGGGCTGACCATCCATTTGGATGCTTTCTAAGCTTAAATGTTCACCATTCAAATGCAAAACACCTGCACGATTGCGCTGATATTCCACCGTTGAGGTGACCTTACTGCGCTCAGGCTCTAATTCAAAACATAGTGATACATGCTTCACTTGATATGTT
>JAUZQX010000128.1 GCA_030950765.1 Ghiorsea sp. | reverse complement strand
GATGAAAGGTATTCAACAGGGCTTTAAAGGTTCGTTCTTTCATAGTAGCAAAGTATCATTGGCAGACTTAATTGTACTTGGCGGTGCAGCGGCGATTGAAAAAGCTGCTAAAGATGCAGGTTATGATGTTCAAGTGCCATTCACGCCAGGTCGCGCTGATGCAACACAAGCGCAAACGGATGTGAAATCATTTGCTGTGCTTGAGCCGACTGCCGATGGCTTCCGCAATTATTATGATGTGTCTAGCTATCGCGGACCTGTGGAAATGTTGGTGGATAAAGCAAGCTTGTTAAACTTAACCGTGCCTGAAATGACGGTGTTGGTGGGTGGTATGCGTGTGCTTGATGCCAATGTTGATGGTTCAAAACATGGTGTATTCACCGCTAAACCTGCCACATTAAGCAATGATTTCTTCGTAAACTTGCTTGATATGGCAACAGCTTGGAAGAAATCAGACAACATGGAAGGTGTCTATGAAGGTTATGATAGGAAAACAGGTCAGCACAAGTGGAGTGCCACATCGGTTGATTTGATTTTCGGCTCAAACTCAGAGTTAAGAGCCGTTGCTGAAGTGTATGCTTTTGATGATTCCAAAGAAAAGTTTGTCCGTGATTTTATCCAAGCATGGACAAAAGTGATGAATCTTGATCGCTTGAACTAACGGGTCAATAACCCTGTCACTCTGATGGATGTGAAGTATTAATGCCTGCTTTTTTTAAAGCAGGCATTAACATTTGCAGTGAGGAATAAGCGGGTAGTTATTTTAATGCGTCAGATAGTTTTTTATATAACGCATCAGGGGTATAAGGTTTTTGTAAGAAACCAGCCAAACCTTTGCCCGCAAAACGGTTGGTTGCATCCTGTTCATTATAACCTGATGATAGAATGACCGTCACATCGGGTTGTATGATTTTTAATTCACGAAAGACAGTGCTGCCATCCATATCTGGCATGGTCATGTCGAGTAAGACGGCAATGATATCTTTTTGCTGTGCCTTAAATGTAGCAACGCCTTCTATACCACCAGATGCCGTGAGCACTGTGTATCCTGCTTGCTCAAGCATAATGCCTGCAATTTCGCGTACGTTTTCTTCATCATCGATGACAAGCACTTTGCCATGCTGATGTTGGAGCATGGGTTTAGTGTCTGTGGTGTCTGCGGGTTTCTCCGATGTTGCATAGGGGAAAAGGATTTTAAAGCTTGAACCTTTGCCTTCTTCAGAATACACCTTGATTGCCCCTTTATGCCCACGGACAATACCAAGAATTGCACTCATGCCCAAACCACGCCCTGTGAATTTGGTGGTAAAAAACGGGTCAAAAAGACGTTTTTTTGTTTCTTTGCTCATGCCGCAGCCAGTATCGGAAACTTCAAGGGTTACATAACGCCCGGGTTGAATATCATCATGGATATAGGTGGTTTTGATATAATCATCGCTAACATTAACCACGCCCGTATACACAGTGATGGTACCACTGTGTTTATCAATAGCCTCAGAAGCATTGATGATAAGGTTCATAATGATTTGTTGAATTTGGGATACATCAGCTTCGATATAGGGTAGTTGTTGAGCGAGGTCCAAACGCATGACAATATTTTTTTGTATAGAAACCTCTAATAGTACAATCATTTCTTCAATCATTTCAGTGAGGCTAATATGCTTGATAATAAACTTACCTTTGCCTGAATAATCCAACATTTGTTTACATAACTCAGCAGCACGCTCACTGGATTTTTCGATGTTATCCAACATCGGTGAGATAGGGGATAAGGCATCGGTTCGCATTTTGGCAATAGCTGCATTACCCAAGATGGCGGTCAGTATATTGTTGAAATCATGGGCAATACCACCTGCAAGTACGCCTAATGATTCTAAGCGTTGGGTATGTTCAAGTTGTTCGCGTTCATGTTTTTCTTGGGTGATATCGCGTAGCGTTACCAGTAATAACTTTTGTGTGAGTACGTACATGTCAGTAAAACTTATTTCTAAGGGGAAGGTTTCGCCTGATTTTCGTGTGCCTTCTGTTTCTGTATTTTGTTGTGGTAATTGAAAGTCTAATGTTTCTGCTGTGAATAGTTGTTGGATGGGTTTACCCAACAATTCTTTTTCATCGTAAGCGAAAATAGTACACGCTGCAGGGTTTAGACTTTGAATAACACCTGTTTCACTAATCGTGATAATACCATCAGTTGCATTTTCAATCACAGCCTGCATACGCGCTGTTTGTTCTGTAACCTGATAATCAAGGGCAATGTTTTGATTGGATAATGAAACCACGTTATCTTTTAACTTGTGCTGGGAAGCTTGTACCCTGTTGATCATATCCATAAAAGCTTGGCTTAATGTATTCACTTCTTCGGTGCATGTGTTTGGAGCGGGGAAGTTTGTGTTGCTGACAAGCAAGTTGGGGTCGTTGGCAAAGTCGGTGGTGACTTGTGTCAGTTGACGTAGGGGTAAGGTTAGGCGGCGGGTAAAGATATAAGTTATTATATATATGATGAAAAAGGCGAAGCCAATCCAACCCAAATAGTTGTGTTGCACTTGATGTAAAGAAGCAAAGGCTTCTTGGGTGTCAATTTTAACAACCATGCCCCACTGCAGGGCAGGGATATACTTCCATACGGCGATGACTTCTTGACCACGCCAGTCGGTGACTATGCCCGAGCCAGTATGACCAGAGGCTGCTTGCTCAATCGGCAGCGTATAGGCTGAGTTTAAGGGGAAGCTTCGATGAAATGCGGCTTTGGCATCATGTCTAAGGGGGACGGTCACCAGAATTTCATGATGGTTGCGTTGGCCGGTAACGATTTCACCTGTTTGACCTATGCCTGCAATATCATTGATCTCATCATAAAAGGCTTGGGTATCAAACTGTAAAGCAATGACACCAAACAACACACCATCGACAATGATTGGTGTGGCAACAAAAGCACCGGGTTCATTGGATGGTGGGTAGTAAGAGAAGGTTGAATTACTGGTTTGTAAGAAGTCTTTTGCTTGCTTAAATACAAAACCTAAACCTGTATCTTTATATGGTCCATGCACGAGGTTGGTAGCAAAGTCACTTTCGTGTTTTACGCTATATACAATGGTACCTTGTGTATCGATAAGAATCAGGTCGTAATAACCCCAGCTTGATAAATAATGCTCAAAGAATCTGCCATAATGTGCGTTAACATATTTATAGATATTGGAATTTTTATTTTGCGTATGGAAGGCATGTGTAATGGCTTCGGCTGCAAGTTGGGTTGTTTGCATTTGACTTAATACTTCAACATGCTCCAAATGATTATCAATGTAGGTATTGAGTGTACTCATTTTATTGTCGGCAAGGTTTTGCAGTGCTGCCATTTTTTCTTCGACGGCAACTTGTTTTAGGCTGTTAAGGGTATACCAACCAGAAATAAGCGAAAATATGATAATTATACCGGTGATAAGCAGCATAAGCACACTAAAAATGGAGAGTTTAGCGGTAGGGAAGGGTAATTTATCGAAAAGTTTGTTCATGGTTGCGCCTGTACCACTGGTTTATCTTGAGGCGGTTGCCAAGACCAGTGTTTATTCCAACCAAGGTAGAGTTGGTTGAGGTAGTTGTTCGCTTCTTGTTTTGAAACAAGAGGTGGGTAAGGCATGGGGCGTATGGGTTGAGCTGAAGACCAAAGTATATGGAATTGACCATCCTCTTGGATTTGACCAATACGAGCTGTTTTCCATGTGTGTTGGCTGCGGCTATCTACAGATATTATGCCTTCAGGGGCAGTAAAGCTTTGGTGGCGTATGGTTTGACGTACGGTTGCTGTATCGTCGGTTTGTGCAGAAACAGCTGCTTGTGCCCATAGGTGCACTCCGTTCCAAGCCGCTTCCATAGGGTCGCTTACAGGCAGGTTCTTTGCATAACGGGATTGGTAGGTTTGGATAAATGTTTTATTTTCAGGCGTATCGATGCTTTGAAAGTAATTCCAAGCGGCGTAATGCCCTTGAATATTGGTGGTTTCAAGTATTTTTGATAGCTCAGCTTCGCCAATGCTTAGTGACATGACAGGAATATCGTTTGCAGTGATGCCAGCTTTTTGCAAGGCTGAAAAGAAGGCTATATTGGAGTCACCATTGATACTATTAATCACAACATCCGGTTTTAAATGCTCTAGGTCGGCAATCACTTGCGTCATATCTGTAGTACCCAAGGAGATATAATGTTCCCCAATAATAGCACTCTGTAATAAGGGGGCTTGTTTGTTGATTAACCAGTTGGCGACACGCGGGAATACATAATCAGAGCCAATTAAATATATTCTTGGTCCAAACTCTTGGATAGACCATGAGACAGCGGGTATGATTTGCTGGTTGGGAGTAGCCCCCATATAAATAATATTAGGCGATGTTTCTAAACCTTCATATTGGACTGGATAAAAGAGTAGGTGCTGGTATTTTTCTACAATGGGTTTTACTCTTTTTCGGCTGGCTGATGTCCAGCAACCAAAAATAACGCGCACATTTTCTTGTGTAATCAAATATTCAGCTTGTTTGGCAAAAGTGTCCCCATCTGATTGTCCATCAATGATGACAGGTTTTATTTGTCGCCCAAGCAAACCGCCTTGCGCGTTGATTTCCTCGATTGCCAATAGTGTTGCTTGCATCACTGGTTTCTCACTGATTGCCATGGTGCCTGTTAAAGAATGAAGTATGCCTACTTTAATCGGGGGTGATTCTTTTTCAGGGTAAAATGCAAAGACAATGAGTGCACATGAGAACAGAATTGGAAGCAGTAAAAGAAATTTTCTCATGTTACCCTCAGTTGGTTTGTGCATGCTTAGAACATTTTAGCAGTTTTTTTCAGGAATTGAAATAATTCTAAGCACACTGCATGCCAATAGCGTTATTGATTTGTTGTATATTTTCCTGGGAAGCAATGAATGGTGGCATGGTGTATAACAACTTACCAAAAGGCCGCAGCCATACACCTTGGGTTATAAGTTTGGCTTGTATGGCGGGAACATCTATGGCTTCTTTCATTTCGACAATGCCAATTGCCCCCATGATACGCACATCAGCAACCTTTTTGCTTGCAAGACATGCTTGTAGCCCTGTTTTAAGTTGGGTTTCGATATTGGCAACTCGGCTTTGCCAAGGTGAAGCTAATAATAAATCAATAGATGCTTTGGCAACAGCGCAGGCGAGTGGATTTGCCATAAATGTGGGACCATGCATCAAGATGTTTCCTTGTTGTTGTATGCCTTGGCTTATTTTCGGGTCAGTTAACACGGCTGCCATGGTCATGTAACCGCCCGTCAACGCTTTGCCTAAACATAGAATGTCGGGAGAAATATCTGCATGTTCGCAAGCGAATAATTTGCCCGTGCGCCCAAAACCTGTGGCGATTTCATCGGCAATGAGCAGTACATCATATTCATCACAAAGGCTGCGAATTTCTGCCAACACTTCAGCAGTATAAAACAACATACCACCAGCACCTTGCACGATGGGCTCGACAATCATGGCTGCGGTATCTGCGTGATACGTTTTAAAGGCTTGGCGTAAGCTTTCAATGTTGGGTGCTACAAAGCGATGTTTGGGCAACACACCTTTAAACAAGTGATGCATGCTGTTGTCAGGGTCGCATACGCTCATCGCGCCAAATGTGTCGCCATGGTATGCGTTAGAGAGGCTTAAAAACTTGGTTTTATGGTTCTTTTTTTGTCCTAACCAGTATTGAAGTGCCATTTTTAGGGCAACTTCGATGGAAACTGAGCCAGAATCGGCAAAAAAGACGTGTTTTAGGTTTTTTGGAGCTATTTCTAGCAATAGTTTGGCTAAGTCCACGGCTGGTTGATGGGTTAAACCACCAAACATCACATGCGCCATACTCTTGAGTTGTTTTTCAATGGCTTGGTTTAGTTCTGGCACATTGTAACCATGAATCGCAGACCACCATGAGCTCATGCCATCAATCACTTTTCGCCCGTCCTCTAGGGTTAAATAAACACCGTCGGCAGATTGAACCTGATAGGCAAGGTTAGGGTTGGGCATGGGTGCATAAGGATGCCAAACGTGTTCACGTTCCCATGCGTTTTCTTCAGTTGAACCAGACATTTATATGAAACCGTCATTCCCGCGAAGGCGGGAATCTACACGTTGCAGTTGGTGGATTCCCGCCTTCGCGGGAATGACGGATATATTGTTTTTGAGCATTATAAAAATAGTTTAAGTGCTTGGTTATCGCTTTCATCGACAAAGGTGTAACCCACATCATTAAGGAATGTATGGAAATCAGTTAACTCAGTATCAGGCACTTCAAAACCAACCAAAACACGCCCAAATGCCGCACCATGGTTGCGATAGTGAAACAATGAAATATTCCAACGTCCTGCAAGTTTGGTTAAAAAATCCAATAATGCGCGAGGGCGCTCAGGAAACTCAAAGCGATAAAGGTGTTCATTTTGCACATCTACACTTTTACCACCCACCAAATGCCTTAAATGTAGTTTGGCAGCTTCATTGTCCATCAAATTGGTGATGTTGTAACCAAAATCGCGCAATTCATTGGTGATTTGTCCAGCCTGTGAACCATGTTTGATGGCAACACCTACATACACATAAGCCTTGCTTCTGCTGCACATGCGGTAGTTAAATTCAGTGACATTGTATGCACCAAGTTTATTGCAGAATTCCAAAAATGAACCTGCTTGTTCGGGGATTTCTACGGTGAATACAGCTTCTCTACGCTCACCCAATTCGGCGCGTTCTGAGACATGGCGCAAGCGGTCAAAGTTCATGTTTGCACCACTATTGATGGCAACCAGCGTTTGCTCTGAAACACCTTCGCGTTTGACATATTTCTTCAGACCTGCCAATGCTAATGCACCCGCAGGCTCAACAATAGCGCGGATTTCATCATAAATATCTTTGATGGCAGCACACGTTTCATCCGTTTCCACCAAAATGATTTCATCTAAATATTGTCGGCATAAATCGAAGGTGATGTCGCCCACTTGTTTGACGGCAACACCATCAGCAAAGATGCCGACGTGGTCTAATGTGACCAGTTTATCCGCTTGGATTGATGCAAACATGGCAGCTGAATCCACAGGTTCAACACCAATCAATTTGGTGTGGGGTGATTTTTCTTTGAAATAGGCAGCAATACCCGCAGCTAAACCGCCACCACCGATAGGGATAAACACGGCATCAATGTTTTTATTTGATTGGGCTAATAATTCTTTGGCGACTGTCCCTTGCCCAGCAATGACCAGTTCATTGTCGTAGGGGTGGATAAATGTGTAACCATTTTCATCACATAATACTTCAGCATGTGCCAAGGCATCGGAATAGGAATCACCAATCAATACCACATTCGCACCCATGGCATCCACGGCTGATACTTTGATGTCGGGTGTGGTTTCAGGCATAACAATAGTCGCATCAATGCCAAGCTTGGCTGCACTCATGGCAACACCTTGGGCATGGTTGCCTGCCGATGCGCAAATCACCCCTTTATCTTTGTCTTCTTGGTTAAGGTTGACGATTTTATTGTATGCACCACGCAGTTTAAAAGAAAATACAGGCTGCAAATCTTCGCGTTTGAATACCACATCATTGTTTAAACGTTTGGATAACTTGGGCGCAGCCGTTAGCGGTGTTTTGATGGCAACATCATACACTTTGGCTTCATCGATGGCTTTTATATAATCAAAACTCATGGTT
The DNA here is from genome assembly GCA_030950765.1 of Ghiorsea sp. GTDB lineage: Bacteria > Pseudomonadota > Zetaproteobacteria > Mariprofundales > Mariprofundaceae > Ghiorsea. The sequence goes on along the minus strand of JAUZQX010000128.1, from coordinate 15,860 downwards.
ACCTACTTTTTTGGTATTGTTGTTTAAGCCAAGAAGCTGCCCAGCTGATGGTAAACAATACACATAACATTAAAATAATCGCTGCGCCTGATGGCCAATCATACTGATATGACCACATCAAACCACCCAATGTGCCTACCAATGAGAAGCTAAGGCTGAGCCACCACAGGTTAAACATGGAGCGCCCCCAAAACCAAGCGCAAGCAGCGGGTAAGACCAATAACCCTGTGGTTAACACAATACCTGCAAGTTTGACACACATGACCACGGTTAAACCAATCATGCCGTGTAAGATTAAACGCAACCTTGATGTGGCAATGCCTGAAGCTTTGGCGGTAATCATATCAAAAGCCATACTCCACCAGCTTTTTGCCCAAAGGATGATACTGAATACGACGAGTATACTTCCGCCCATAATCCATTGCATATCATCAGGAGATACAGTCAAAATATTGCCGAATAATAGACCAAATAAATCCACTTCATTGCGGCTGGTGCTAGAAATTAAGACCACACCCAAAGCCATACTGCCCGCAAACAACATACCTGTTCCAGCATCTTCATTGATGCCTTGACGATTGGGTAATACTGCCAATAAAAGGGCAATAGCGATGGCAGTTGCGGCAGCAGTTGGTAAAAGTGGTAGGCTTAAGGCGACTGCCAAACCAAGCCCTGCCAACGAAGCATGGGATACTCCAACAGTGAGGAAGGATAATCTATGGGCAACAACCATGATAGACATAGATGCGGTGATAAATGCAATCAATAACGCAGGGGGCAATGCATCTTGCATGACGGGGCTGTTAAAAAATTGGTTAAGGAAATCAATCATGATGATGCTCGTGGTTATGTTGTTTCTGCGAATGCTGCTCCTGCGAATGATTCTGGGGTGAAGGCATACAGCCAATACAGCTTGCATCATGGGCAACAATATTCACATGTTCGCCATACATTTCGCGCCATACCTCATCAGGGATGGTCTCACCTTTTTTGGCATGGTGGTGCATTTGTTTATTTAAGCAGGCAACCGAATCCACATAGGATGTAATGGCAGCAACATCATGCTCAACCATCAATACGGTCATGTTGTTTTCATCGCATAATTTACGCAGTAGTTTGTAGAGCTTTTCTTGGCGTGGACTATCTAAAGCTGCGGATGGCTCATCCAAAAGTAAGAGTTTGGGCTGGCGAACCAAAGCTCGCGCTAAACGAACACGCTGTTGTTGTCCACCTGATAAGTTTCTGAAATCAGTATGTATATGGCTATCCATTTCAACCAAGGTGAGGGCATGGTGGATAGCTTCTTTTTCAGCCTGTTTATCGGCGAATAAACCATGCCAAAGTGGTTGGTTAAAGCTGGTCAGCCCCATGGTAACCACATCATATACACGCATGGGTATGTCGGGTTGGTTGGCATGTTTTTGATGCAAATAACCAATGTTTTCTTGCAAAGATATGCGGGTTTTACTGTTTAAACAGCGGCCAAATAGGTCGATATGCCCCGCATCAGGTTTGGTTAGCCCTGCGATGATGGTTAAAAGCGTGCTTTTACCTGCGCCATTGGGGCCAATAATGCCCATAAAATGACCTGCGGGTACTTCCAAAGATAGATTGTCCAAAATGGGTTTCTTGGCAGGGCCAAAACGGACATGGGATAAGCTAATGATGGGTGTACTCACAGTTGACCTGCTAAAATATCAAGGTTGTGTTGCATGAGCTCATCCCATGCTTGATTGCATCTGCCCAGTTCATCAAGAAGTATGATGTGTGTCGGCGGTGAGTGATGACGGCTTAGCCATTCCAAGCTGCGGTTGCTGTGGCGCGTGCTGCCAATCAGTACGGCTGAGGGGTGTTCTTTTAATGTGTACAATGCTTTTTCTAGGTGCCTTGGACCTTGCTCATGCCCATGTTGTTCAGATTCTAACACAGCCCAAATTGGAACCTTTTTGTGATCAAATAAACCTTGCCATGCAGGGTGTTGCATGAAAACGCCATGGGTATTTAACACTTGCAGTTGTTTATCCCAGGCTGATTCCAGTTGATTGATGGTTTGTAATTTGTGCTTTAAGCGCGTTTGAATACGTTGTTGGTATTGTGGAAAGTTCTTAACCAATGTTTGCGCTAGGATGGGAAGCATGTGTCGCACTTGAGAAAATTGTAACCAAGCATGTTTTTCTGTGGGTGATAAATCCAAAGTGTGTTCAGCTTGGGTTTGAATAGGCCAGCCCTGGTCATCACGTGATGCGCGAATCAATAGCTGACCTTGATTGATTAGGTCAACTTGTTTTGGCGAAGGTTGAAAGTGATGTGGATCAGCGCCTGCGGAAAGTAAACATTGGTTTTTCACTTCAGGCAATAGCATGGTGCTTAAGCCCGAAAGTGGGGGTAGTGTAACGACAATAGTTTCAGCTTTATCAGGCAAACTGGCAGCATTTGTGCTTGTTATTAACATCATTTGTGCTATAAAAGATAGAGATAGCATGATAAAAAGTTTCATCGTGTTTTTCCTGTGGTTGTTGTAAATGTTGCATTTTGCATGTTTTTTACCTTAACTTAGGGGCGCACTCTACCTGTGAATGGGCAATGAACCAATGTTGTATGTGTTAAGGTTAAGTTTGAAAGGAGCGGAAAACAATGCTGTCACCTGAATATTTTGATTATCGTTGGAGTTGGTATCGTCCCATCTTACAGCAAGGTGAGAGTGCTGCAAAACGTTGCCGTGTGGATGCGCGACGTTTACCGTTATACGTGCCCGGGGAAGATGCACGGGAATATGTGCCTTATGTGATGCATTCGCAAATGTCTGCAGTATTTAATAATGCTGTCAAACGTTTGTATGATTATTCTGTAAAATATATGATTGATAAACAGCGGGTGTCGGCACATCAACTGCCAAAAATGAACCCTGTAGCGCGTGAAATGATGAAACATCTGCAATCATTGTATCCCCATTTGCCACAAACATTACTGCATCATTGGTGTGCAGATGAAAATGGTGGGTTGGCGCTTTTAAAAGTTTGGCAAGACATGTGGACTCAATCTTGGCGGCAAGACCAAGAGGATACTGCGCCTTGGGTGCCTGCGGTAAATGTGTTGATGTTACGCCTGATTCGGGATGCGGTGGGTCGTTTGCCCAATGAACACGCGGAACATAATGACCATGTCATGGTATCAGTATTGGGTGGTTTATACGATTGGGCATTACGTCTATTTTTGAAAAAGTTTGTCGATGGCGCAGTGGAAATGACGCGTATTGCGACTTATGAAACCATGATTATTCCTGCAACACCGATGGCATTCTTTTATCAGCAGCCTGATGCAAACTTATTGTCGGACTCAAGAGCTATGATTAAGGCGTATGGACTAGAGCCTGATTTATTGCCTCGCATGCGAGAGGTACGCGCCAAAGTTGGGGCAAAAAATGAGGCGGGTATTTTACCACTGCTAGCCAGAGACCGTATGGGCGAACATATGGTGAAACGCAGTTGGGCGCGTTTGGCATTGTGGGCATTGGCACAGAAAAGCAAACAAGGTGTTTGGATGCAGTGGGTATTGGATGCTAAAAAGCTAGATATGTTGTTGGCGCGCCCTGAAAAGCTACCCGATGCAGTGGTGAAGTTGTTGGAGTCTGCCAAGAATGAACATCCCGTTGCAGGTTGGCTACTTGCTATGCGTGAAGGTGGCAAAGCTGCAAAGAGTGCAGGTACACCTTGGTTAAATGAAGATGTTGTATTGAATGCTTTTCGTGTATTTGAAGAGGATGTCAAAGTTGAAGCAACGCGACGCAAACAAGAATCACTATGGATGGATAAAACTGCGGATATTTCGGCGGGTAAAAAAGGCAAGGAAGCCAATGCTTTGATTGAAAAGGCTTATATGGATGGGGATATTGTATATTTTCAGCCCGATACCAATCAATCATTGCATGGCGGCACATCTCTTGCCAACAAACAAGGGTGTTTGCGTGTGGAGTGGTCGGATTACCTTGCAGGTATGACCATTACCGTGAAAAACCGTACTGAATTTCTAAGTAAATATTTTATGCCCAATGTGATGGGTTTGGTGAGCCAACACGAACATGTATATATCGACCAAATTTCAGCGTCGGGTTGTTTGCTTCGCGGTAGTGTGAAAGGTTTGGTTGATGCGGGCAAAGAGCTGCGTACGCAATTGAAACTATGGTTTGAGGAAGCAACTGAAGAAGGTGCTAGTGCCAGCATGCCTGCGGTGTCTATGTGTGCGGCATTGATGGGAGACTGGGACTTTGCGACTTTTGAACATCCAAAATTGGGTAAACATACCTTGGCATTCAGTTTGGCTGTGTCGCAAGCAGATGCGGGGGTGGTGCGTGATGTGGGTGTGGGTAGACTGATTGCTTATCGTGACCAAAAAATGCGTAAAAGCCCGTTGGGTGGTGTGCGTGTAGATAGTTTGGATAGTGGCACAGGGCATGCTGAGTATGTTTTGTACAATAACGGTTTTGCGCTGACATCTCAGGCGTTAACAGAGCTTTGCGCATCGATGCAAAATAAAGCAGTGGTCAAAGAGTTTCGTCCAACATCGAAAGCTGCACAAGCTGTATTACCTGAGTTTCGTTTGCCGCCAGAGGGTTTGAAAGTGGTATGCATTCGTTCGCGACAGAATGATGACGTGTATTTGTTTATTCGTGCTGGCCGCCCTGCTTTGGCTGGTGTGGATACTGATTTGTATGAGTTGATTGATATGACAAGTGTGGTGGGTAAACGTATCTATAATGATGGTTTACCCCGTTGGAAGTGATTGCATAAACGATTTCTCACCTATTGTGACACTCAGCTCATTGGATATACCTTTGCTCGATAAAATGCCCAAACAAGTTGCGGTGGCATGGTCTGGCGGTATCGATTCTACAGCCTTGGTTTTGCTTTTGCGTGATGCAGGTTTCACTGTTCAGTTATGGCATGTTGACCATGGCTGGAGTGAGAAGTCTGCGGCTGTAGCAACAGCTTTGGCAGTGCAGGCTAAGGCTTGGGGTTTGATATTTCACTTAAAGTGTATTCATAAAGCGACAAGTAATATTGAAGCTGAAGCACGGCGAAGTCGTTACCAAGCTTTTGCGGATTTGGCGAAACAAACAGGGTGTAGGCATGTTGTTTTAGGGCACCATGCAGAAGATCAAGCAGAGACAGTGTGTATGCGTTTATTGCAAGGCGCTGGCGTTGCTGGTTGCCAAGGTATGAAAAAATCTAGGCAACAGCAGGGTATAACATTTTGGCGACCACTCTTGGGTTTACACAAAAAGAATCTTAAGCAATTCTTAATCTATCGCCAAATAGAGTGGCACGAAGATGTAAGTAATCAGGATGTAACGCTTTGGCGAAATAAAATTAGGCACCAGCTGTTTCCGGCAATGGAAACATGCCAAGTTGAACCTTGTGACTTGTTTTTGCGTTGGCAACAACAAGCTGAACATATTCAAAGTGAGATTGAACAACTTGCGCAGCATGTTATTGTGCAACGATGGTGTGAAGGTCAAACTGCAGTATGCGCTATGAATTGGCAAGTTTGGTGTGAGCAGTTACCACCTGTACGTGTTTGTTTGTTACAAAAAATGGTTGGTATGTTATTTGCTAATGGAAGCGTGTTGGGGCGAAGACATATCAAAGCTATTGAGGTATGGCGTGAGCAGGGTGGTCACGGTTGGTTGAATTTGTCGGGATGTTGTTTGTATCGACATGAACAAGACTTGCAACTTTGCCAAGGAAAGGTGAGTTTGCGCAAAAGAAATATGAATAGTGTAGCATAAGGATAGTGATAAAAAATGAATAAAAACCTACTGTTATGGATTGTGATTGGTATGACGATGATGAGCATTTTTAATATGTTCAGCGCACCTTCGGGTAAAACACAGCCATTAAGTTATACCGCATTTATTGAAAAAGTAGATCAAGGGCTTGTGGACGATGTCACCATTCAAGACAAGCAAGCTGTAGGACACTACCGTGATATGTCGGGTAATATTACACGTTTTGAGTTGGAGCTCCCGAATGACCCAGGTTTAGTTCAACGTTTGATTGATAATAAAGTAGAAGTCAAAGCATCACATCGTGAAGAATCTATGTTCTTAACGATTCTTATTTCTTGGTTCCCAATGTTATTGCTGATTGGTGTGTGGATTTTCTTCATGCGCCAAATGCAAGGTGGCGGTAAAGGCGGGGCAATGGGGTTTGGTAAATCTAAAGCGAAATTACTCACTGAACACAAAGACCGTGTGACGTTTGAAGATGTTGCTGGTTGTGATGAGGCCAAACAAGAAGTCACGGAAGTGATTGAGTTTTTGCGTGACCCAACAAAATTCACCCGTTTGGGTGGTAAAATCCCTAAAGGTATCTTGCTGGTTGGCCCTCCGGGCACAGGTAAAACATTACTTGGGCGCGCCATTGCGGGCGAAGCAGAGGTTCCTTTCTATTCCATTTCAGGCTCTGATTTTGTAGAGATGTTTGTTGGTGTGGGTGCATCACGTGTGCGTGATATGTTTGAACAAGCGAAGAAAAGTTCACCATGTATTATCTTCGTCGATGAGATTGATGCCATGGGTAGACATCGTGGTGCTGGCATTGGTGGTGGTAATGATGAGCGTGAGCAAACACTAAACCAATTGTTGGTGGAAATGGATGGTTTTGAAGCCAATGAAGGTGTGATTTTGGTGGCTGCAACCAATCGCCCAGATGTGCTTGACCCTGCATTATTACGTCCAGGTCGTTTTGATCGCCAAGTGGTTGTTGGCAATCCAGACATGGCAGGTCGCGTACAGATTCTTAAAGTACACATGAAAAAAGTACCATTGTCATCGGATGTGGATACACAAGCTTTGGCGCGAGGTACACCTGGTTTTTCTGGTGCGGACTTGGCAAATCTTGTTAATGAGGCCGCATTAAGTGCGGCACGTTACAACCGTGACAAAGTGACCAATCAGGATTTTGAAGAGTCCAAAGATAAGGTTATGATGGGTGCTGAGCGTAAATCCATGGCGATGACAGATGAAGAGAAAGCATTAACTGCTTACCATGAAGCAGGACATGCTTTGGTGGGCATTCATAGCCCTAAACATGATCCTTTGCACAAGGTTACGATTATTCCACGTGGTCGTGCTTTGGGTGTGACCATGAACTTGCCAGAACGCGACCGTTTAAGTCAGTCGCGTATTGAGCTGGAATCACGTTTGGCATCATTGTTTGGTGGGCGCATGGCAGAAGAATTGGTATTTGGTAAAGAGAATATTACGACGGGCGCAGGACATGATATTCAACAAGCGACTAGAATTGCTAAAGCTATGGTCACAGAATATGGATTTAGTGACAGGTTAGGACCTTTGCGTTTTTCGGAAAATGAAGAGGAAGTATTTTTGGGTCGCTCAGTAACACAAAGTAAACATGTGTCTGATGCAACAGCACTGGTTATTGATGAAGAAATTCGTGCTTTTGTAGATATAGCAGAAAGTAAGGCGCGAAAAATACTTACAGACCACCGTGATGAATTGGAAATCATTGCCCAATCATTGTTGGAGTATGAAACATTGTCGGGTAAAGAGGTTTCTGCTTTGTTGCGCGGTGAGAAAATTCAACGCCGTGTGGATCAGAGCACCTTTAGCAGCAAAGATGATGCTGATGAAGAAGATGTTAGCATGGATGCTGGCGAACCAAAACATGAGTCCAAAGATGGGAAAGAGACAGGTCAAGAGAGTTAAGCTTGACGGCGCGTTGGCATCGTAAAAAAGGGCAGCCCGCTTGGCTGATGGGTGTGCTCAATTGTACACCAGACTCTTTTTCTGATGGTGCAAAGTTGAATGTATCTGAGCTAGTGTTTAAAGCTAAATCTATGCTTGGGCAAGGTGCTGACATTATTGATGTGGGCGGCGAATCAACACGCCCCAATGCCGAGCCTGTAAGTCTTGAAGATGAGTTGGCACGTGTGATTCCTGTGATCCAAGCCTTGCCCAGTGATGCGGTGATTTCTATTGATACCATGAAAGCTGAAGTGATGCAGCAGGCTATAGAGGCTGGTGCCAGTTTGGTTAATGATGTGAGCGCGTTAAGCTCTGATGATGGTAGTTTAGCTGTTGTAGCAACGTCAGGTGTTGATGTGTGCTTGATGCATATGCAAGGCACACCGAAAACGATGCAGGAAACGCCGAAATATGAGGACGTGCTTGCTGAAGTTATTCGTTTTTTTGAAAGGCGTATCGATGCCTGTTTAGCGGCAGGAATTCAGAGAAAATCTATCATTTTAGACCCAGGTATAGGTTTTGGTAAAAACCTTGAAGATAATTTAACCTTGATTGCCAATATTGATAAAATAAAACAAAAATTTGCTTTGCCCATTTTGTTGGGGGCATCGCGCAAGTCTTTTTTAGGTAAGATTACAGGTTCAGATATTCAAAACCGAGAAATGGAAACAGCAGTTGCCTCGGCAGTGGGTGTATTTTGTGGCGCGGATATGATTCGCATTCATGATTGTGAACTTCAGCGCCAACCCTTATTGGTGGCATCAAAATTGGCTGATTATAAGCGAGGTGCGGTATGTTGATTGGCAATATGCAAGTTAACATGCTTGACCTCATCGACATAGGGCTTGTTGCCCTTGTTGTATATTTTGTATTGCGCTTAATTCGCGGCACACATGCAGAGCAAATGCTTATTGGTTTGGCGTTGATGTTTGTTTTATATGAAGTGTCACGTACCTTTGGCTTACTGACGGTTGAATGGATATTTGATCAAGTTTTTTCAGTATTCATTGTGATTTTGGTGGTTCTTTTCCAAGCTGAAATTCGCAAAGGTTTGATGCGTGTGGCAGTAAACCCACTGGCTGTGTCAGCCACGCCACGCGACGAGCTGATTGCCGCAGTGGTGAAAGCAACCAACCGACTCATCAGCAAACGTTGGGGTGCTTTGATTGTGTTTGAACGCGAAGCAGGATTGAAACATTTGGATGAGAGTGGTGTTTTATTGCATTCACGTGCAGATACAGAGTTGATGTTAACATTGTTTTCACCATCCACGCCATTGCATGATGGTGCAATCGTGATTGCCTTAAATGAAGGCAACCTTCCTGAAATAAGGTCTGCGCGTGTCCTGTTACCCTTAGCCAAATCAAAAAATGTTGCTGGTGACTTGGGTACACGACACCGAGCTGCGATTGGTTTAACCGAAGAAAATGATGCTCTAGTATTGGTTGTTTCTGAAGAACGGGGGGATGTTCATTTGGTTGAGAATGGTGAGCTGGGTGAAGCGTTGGATGCCAAGGCATTAAAATTGGCATTGAAGAAGAAACTTGTTTCAATGAAAGCGAACGGGAAAAGTAAACCATGAAACTGATGCGTGTATTGGGGCTGCCTTTTTGGTCTTTGGTGATTGCTGTGATCCTTTGGGTACAGGTGCATGGGCAAGGTATGGGGTCAGTGCGCATGGATGTGGCATTACAAGTGAGAAATGTTCCCGCAGATATGGTGATTGTGAATGATTTGCCCGACCAAGTAAGCGTGACTATTTCCGGTTTACAAGCACAACTTAACGCTTTGGATGCAAAAAGTTTATTTGTATCTGTGGATGCATCATCATTGAGTATGCCTGGTGTCATTGAGCAGGCATTGGATGTGGAAACGATTGATTTACCTGTTGGTCTTAAAATTGAGAAAATTCAACCTGATAGTGTGCAGTTACAAGTCGATCATATTGTAACACGTATTTTAGATGTAGTTCCTGCCTTTGATTTGCCACAAGGTTGGGAGGTGCACCATGTGGTGGTTACGCCATCGATAGTCAAACTATCAGGGCCAGAAGTGTGGTTAAGTACATTAAACAAAGTAGATACCGTTGCTGTACGTTTGTCGTTACAAGAAGGTTTGTTTGATGTGCAAGCAGAGCTTGTTCCATTAAGCGGGCAAGGTATTCATTTATTGGAAAAAGATTTAAGTATTCGTATTCGAGGTGAATTGAACCGCAAGGATTCAAGCATCAATACAGTTGTGCCTGATACGAAAACTGAAAAGAAACTTGAGGGTAAATAATATGCGTCGTTATTTTGGTACGGATGGTGTACGTGGAGCAGTGAATACTGAACCCATGACAGCGGAGTTTGCTTTGCGTTTAGGCAGGGCTGCGGGTCACGTTTTGACCAAACATTTGAAACACAAACCGCATATCTTGATTGGTAAAGATACCCGACTTTCGGGTTATATGATTGAGTCTGCGTTGTGTGCAGGGCTGACGGCGCAAGGCATGAATGTATTACTGGTTGGTCCTGTGCCAACACCTGCAGTTGCTTATTTGACACGAAGTTTACGGGCAGATGCAGGTGTCGTGTTATCTGCTTCGCATAATCCTGCGGGAGATAATGGGATTAAGTTTTTTGGTGCCGATGGTTTTAAACTTCCCGATAGTGTTGAACTAGAAATTGAAGCTGTGTTGGATGACTTGCCGCCGCTTCCACCTGCTTTAGAGATTGGCAAAGCTGAGCGTGTGGATGATGCGCGCGGTCGGTATATTGAGTTTCTAAAAGCCTCTCTACCGCGCGATTTGCGTTTTGAAGGTTTAAAAGTTGTAATCGATAGTGCGAATGGCGCAGCTTATGATGTAGCACCACAGATGTTGAAAGAGATGGGTTGTGAAGTTGTCTCCATGTTTGACCAACCCAATGGTTACAATATCAATCACCAGTGTGGCTCAACTTATCCGCAGGCTATGTGTGATAAAGTACGTGAATTGAAGGCAGATGTAGGTTTTGCACTTGATGGTGATGCGGATAGATTGATTGCTTGCGATGCTCAAGGTGAGATTGTTGATGGCGATAAAGTAATTGCGATTTTGGCAGAGCATTTGTTGCAGCAAGGTAAGCTTAAAGGTGAAGCGGTGGTTACCACCTTAATGAGTAATATGGGTTTAGGTAAGTTCTTAGAGCAACGTGGCTTGCAGATGTTACGGGCGAATGTTGGCGATAGATATGTGTTGGAAATGATGCGTGATAAGGGCTGTAACCTTGGTGGTGAACAATCGGGTCACATGATTTTATTGGATAATAATACAACAGGTGATGGTCTGATGACCGCCTTGCAACTGCTATGCGCCATGCAGGAAAGTAAACAGCCTTTATCTCATTTGGCAACAGATTTGACACTTTATCCACAAAAATTATGGAATATCGTGATGGAAAAGAAAGTGGACGTGTTAAGTCATGTATCGGTGCAAACGTTGATAAAAAATGCAGAGCAAAGATTAGGCAACACAGGGCGTATTAACGTACGGGCATCGGGCACTGAACCTAAACTTCGGGTCATGCTTGAAGCTGAAAGCGAAACACTGATGTTAGAAGTTGGTGATAAACTGGTTCAGGAGCTTACGCTAACCATTAAAGCCCTGATGTGATTATGATGTTTGTGCATCACTACGCTGCTGCTCTTGTTTGGCACGCAAACGAATGCTTTCACGATGGCGGCGGAAGACATATTTGGCGATACTGTTTTCCTCTTCATCACAGCGGTAGTTGAAGCGTACGCCAATATGTAGTGCTTTACCTTCCTGCTGTTTGACCCAAGTCACTACGCCAACAAGCTCAAGAATAGTCGGCGGAAATGAAGGGAGCATGATGGTTGTTTTGATGAAATCCCCCTTTTTGTAAGATTTTTTGGTGAAAAAACTTGTGCCTGTAACACTTAGGTTTACAGAACGCTCTTTAAGCTCACTGCGGTTGGCATCGTTGAGCATATTGACACCAATCAAGTAGTTAAGTTTGGCATCTAAGGTTTCTATAGCGGTTGCCATATCATGGTTGAGGCTTTCTTTCATCCCTGATGAAAAAATATCGCGACCAACCATTTCTTGTAACATGCTGTTTTGTCGAGAACGAATACCAATTTGTTCACTTTGAGCCTCATACTCATCTTTGGTGAGTAAGGTGTCTTGCATGGGTAAAATGTCATCAACACGAAAATCTTGTCTACGGTTTTGATCAGGCATAAGGCAACTCCTGTTGTTTAATGGACGCATTTTGATCGATAGAGGCCTGGATAGGCATCACACCTTCATCACAATTGTCTGATTTGGCTTGCGTGAAAATATTGCCTTGGCGGATGGCTTCAAGAGCTACGGCAACAACTTGCGGGTCAAATTGGGTTCCTGATGCAAACTCTAGTTGCTCAGCGCAAAAAGATAAGGGTTTGGCTTGGCGATAGACCCTGTGGGTGGTCATAGCATCAATAGCATCGGCAACACATACAATACGCGCTTCAAAAGGTATTTCTGTGCCTCCAATTTTATCAGGATAACCTTTGCCGTCCCAGCGTTCATGATGGTGACGTACGATTAACCGTTCACGAACCAAGGTATCCATATTTTTAAGAATAGAATCGCCAATGGCGGGGTGAGCCTTCATGATATTATACTCTTGGTCGGTGTATCGACCTGGTTTGAGCAGCACAGAGTCTGCTACACCGACTTTACCAATATCATGCAACAAACCACCTGTTTTAATCAGTTGAATGTTTTCATCATCCAAACCTAGGGTGCGTGCAAATTGTACGGAGAGTAGACTTACACGTGATGAATGGTCTTTGGTATAGCGGTCGCGTGCTTCCAAAGAGCGCACAAGTGCAATTAGTGTTTCATTCATGCTATCGGCTAACGCTGCGTGTACGGCACGATTATCTAACAGCGTATCCAGTTTTTTAATAAGTAAGCTTAACATATAGCGTGACTCATCGGTTAATGGTGATGTATTTAAACGATTGGTTAAACACAAAACACCCATAGGAATACCCTGAAGGTAAACAGGGATTGCCATGTAAGCTGTGGTATCAATGCCTGGCCAACATGAGGTGACCTGTTGTTGCGGAAGAACTTCAATAAATTCTTGGTTAGCATGAATTAAAGGTGCAAAGGGTGTGTTTTGTAAATGACATGTTTTTTCGACAAGTTGGGGAGCATTACCTTGAAATGCGACTTGTACTAATGTTTCTTTATTACGCTCATACAATGCAAGGTAGCCACCTTGTGCATGCACCATATCAATGGCTATTTTCAGCGCACTATCACATACCGAGGACACATCAGGGCTTTTAGGCATTTCATCAAACATGCGAAATAAAAGCCCTAGTTTTCTGTCCATTTCGAACATTTCAGGCAAAAGTTTACTCTGATGTTCATGGTTGCTAGATGTAGGTGAAACTTTGATAATATCTTTGAGTTGTAACACATCTTGAACACAGCCCAAGAGCACATCGGGGTCAAAGGGTTTGGCAAGAATATGTTCGATACTTAATTTTTTTGCCTGTTGTATATGTTTTTCAGAGAGAAAACCGCTGATAAGCACAATAGGTGGCAATGATACTTGTTGTTGTTTGAGTGTTGAAATTAAATCCAAAGAACTACCGTCACCCAAGCTTAAGTCGGTCACAATCATATCCCACTGTTGATTGTTTAATGCAAGCGCTGCTTCCTTGAGACTACTGGACTGTCCAATATCCATTTTAATATGAATACCCTGAATGACTTCGGAAATGATTTCGCGAACAGCAGGCTGGTCTTCAATAACAAGAACTCTTAACATGGCTTAACCTTTGCGAACACCATAAGCTTTGATTGCAGCAGGGGCATACATAGATGATTCTGGAGAAATGTAGGGTACGAAAGCTTCATTGTTTTCTTGGTGCTCCAAAGCTGTCCACTTGCGGAGAAGGGATTGGTAGCGTGTTGCATTATCAAGGCGTACGCGTATTTCAGGCAGTTGGAAAGGTTTACTAACAAAATCATAGGCTCCTTGTTCTACTGCATGTATAGCATCTTCGATGCCAGAATATGCCGTCATCAAAACAACAAGGGTTTTACTTGCGTTTCCTTTGCTTTCTGCCAATACATGCAGACCATCTGCGCCAGGCATGACAATATCAGTAAGTACAATGTCAAAATGTTGTGACTTGATAGCAGCAATTGCATCATCACCGCGTTGAACCAAGGTGACTTGGTAACCTGAAGAGGCAAGGTATTCTTCAAGCAATGCGCCTAAAGCTTCATCATCTTCTGCAATAAGCAGCTTAGGGGTAGTCACTCTTTCGACCCATATTGTTCATGTTTGGTATATAAACCAATCAATTGGGATTCCAGTTTTTCTTGTTTTTGCCCATAGGTATTGGCGTTATTTTGTTTTTGGGGCTGCGCTTCATTGCTATGTTCACGGGCTTGTGTTGAGATATTGACATGATCTGCAGTCTTGCGTGATTCGTTTGTTTGCACAGGCACGTTTGGTGTGCGTGACTGCTGTTGCAGTAGCCTTGAAACCAAACCATCAGTGGGGCGAATCATCATGGCAGTATCAACCTCGTTTGAACCGTATTTATAGATAATGTTTTTATACATTCATCCATTCAGAACAAACTATCGGCAATCAGTAGACGAACTTTAGCTTTATTTTTTCTTTTTCGGCTTTTTGACTTTCTTCTTGGTTTTGCGCTTTTTCTTAGGTAATACATCATCATTGATAATGCTTCTAAGGTCCGTGATAGCACCAGGAATGGTGCGCGTTTGCTCTGCTTCAGCCTTGCTTACTTTAAGAACTTCAATGGGTTTACTCAAGAATGCTTGGATATTTTCAAGCAGCTCTTTTTCTTCGGGGGCACAAAAAGAAATTGCTGTGCCTTTGTTCATGCCGCGCCCCGTGCGCCCAACCCTATGCACATAGTTTTCTTCGCGTTCGGGCAGGTCATAATTAATTACGTAATCAATATCAGCAATATCAATGCCGCGCGCACTGACATCGGTAGCAATCAAGATATTCCCATTGCCTTGTTTAAAAGAACGCATCACTTGTGAGCGTTGCTCTTGGTCTTTGTCACCATGAATGGTCACCGTTTCAATGCCAACCCTAGCCATGGCTTTAGCAACGCGTTCAGCGCGAACACGGGTGCGTACAAATACAATCATACGACTCTCAGGATTTTCGTTGATAAACCGCTCCAAAAAGAAACGTTTATCATCCATATCGACAAACATGACAAAGTGGGTGATGTTTTTCGACACCTTATCCTTGGGTGAAACTTGAATGCGAATGGCTACACTCTTTACCTGCGAATATGCCAGCTTTTTAATTTCATCATTGATGGTGGCTGAGAAAAACAGTGTTTGATGTTTGTGGTAGACCATTTTTTTGATGTATTTAATGTCTTCAATAAATCCCAAATCCAACATGTGGTCAGCTTCATCAAGAATCAATGTGCTCACACCTTCAAGTTTAATCACATCTTGGTTAATCAAATCAAACATACGCCCAGGGGTGGCAATCAACACATCAATACCATCTTGCAGCTTGGCAATTTGTTGTTCTTGTTCTACGCCGCCATACAAAGCAAAGGTTTTGACGCGGGTATGCCTTGAAAGTTTGGTAAATACTTCACCAATTTGTTGCGCCAGCTCACGTGTCGGTGCAAGCACGATACATTTGATGCCGTATGAACGTTTACTGCTCTTAAACTTGTGAATCTTGTCAATCACAGGAATGGCAAATGCAGCAGTTTTGCCTGTACCTGTTTGGGCAATGGCGAGCACATCTTCACCCGCCATAATGGAAGGAATAGCTTTAAATTGAATATCCGTCGGACGTTTAAACCCCAATTTACTCAAGTTGTTTTTGATGTCTTCGGAAATGTGGTATTGCTCAAACTTCATAACTGCCTCACTGTGGTGGCGCATGCTAACGTCTTTATGCGCCCAGTGCATTAAACAACAGAACGAGGGGTGTGTATTTGTAAGTGTTAGGCTACAAAGACATACACGCGGGATGTATTTTTCTTAAGATTGAAAGAAGCTATTTGTATGATTCTCTAACCTTTGTTTAAC
>JAUZQX010000127.1 GCA_030950765.1 Ghiorsea sp. | reverse complement strand
GCTATACTCGTTGCGGCAAACCTGATGAACCGACGAAATATCTTTGAGCTACTCTTGCAAAAGGAGCCTCAAAAGCCACCAGAAATTCACTCAGACCAGTTAAATTTGGGAATAGGGTGATTTTCGTCGGACAGTAGTGGTCTGAGGTTAGCTTTTCAGGGTAAAATGAGGATAAATGGCTCCATAAAGTTTCAAATTCATCTTCATACATCGAGCGCTTGGTGTAGCGGCAACGAATGCGTTGCTCTTTAGGGTCAAGTGAATAAAGGTATTGCCCGAATGTTATAAAACCACCGTCATCTATTTTTTGTTGTAGCTCAGAGAGAGCCGTAGCTACTTTACCATCACTTTCACCTGTCTTTCGATTGCTTTTAAAGCCTCGACGTTGATTCATATGATACAAAGCACGTCCCAAGCCAAGTAGCCATTGTTCAGGTGTTTTATTGATATGTTCTTGCGTTAATTCTAACAAATTTGAGCGTAAGGAGTATGGGTTTAGCTGCATGAGTTTTGTCCAAGCTTCCGAGCCTTCGGAAGGCAACAACTGGTGCTCAATAAGTGTTTGTTTTAACTGGTATCGCCGTTGGTTGCGTCTTTTATGTAGCTTTCGAGCACCCCGCGCGGTTCGCCGTTGTGCATTTTTGGATAACTCAGCACCAGTTGTAGAGCGGTCTACACCTTCTTGAAAAATACGCACACCTGAATCAATCAGTCCTGTAAACTCATTGCCTCTGTCATCGGATGATTCTAACAGTGCCCAGCCAATTGAATTGGTTCCCAAATCAAGCCCTAATACCTTTGCCATGTTTTCCTCCCCATAAAAAAACTTGCAGAGAGCGTAACAAAAGAATTATACTTTCGCTATTGTATCTAACGGATGCCTCAAAGTCTTTTCACAACAAGAAATTATTTTGCAGGCTCTGCTCGGTTTGATTTAACTCTTTTCGAGTAACCTATTGCCCGTGCGAAAGCGCGGGCTTTTTTTATGTGTTAGGTTGTTTCATCCAAGGATAGCGCAGCTCTAAGTCAGCATCATTACGAATACACTGTAGCCCCATGAGTTTGCTTTCATTGATGGCAATGGGTGCTTTGAGGTTGGCAGTCACCCAAGTTTTGTCGGCGAAAGGATTAAGCACAAGCATCCACATGACATGGTCGGCTTCTGTGAGTTTGAGGCAAACACGTTGTTCTTTGCTTAATGCTGGCGGCTCACCCAAGCGGTTGTTATCCCAAGGTGTTAATATAAATGATGCTTCTTCATGTTCTAAGGACTGCATACAAAGCATATTGCCTTTACCTTCATAAATAAAAGCAAAGCGAGATGCATCAGGGAAACCTGCCAAACCGCGAGGAAAGGCAAACTCACGTACGGGTGTGGTCTGGATAGTGCTTTGAACGGAAGAAGTTGCTGTTGTCATATTACTCACCTTGCTTGAGCCATGCTAGAGTATCACCAGCGATGGCGGCTTTATTTTCCTGTTGAATTTGTTCATAAATTTCGAGCCTGTGTACTGCCACTTCATCGGGTGCTTCAATGCCAAAGCGGGTAATGCGCCCATCTTGAATATCGAGGATAATCAAACGTATATCATCGTTGATGCGTATGGCTTGCCCTATTTTTCGGCGTATGACCATCATAGTCGGCGGCTCCTTTTAAATATGTCGATTAACGCAAATAGTTAATCAACGACATGTTTTTTAAGTTGGCAATTTGGCTGTAAGATGCTTGCAGTGCGGTGTCTGCCATTTGCATATCCACCACCAGTTTTGCCACATCTGCTGATTCATGTTCACTTAACCGCTTATCTATGGCGAAACTCATATCATCATAGGATGCTTTATAACTTTGAATGGCACTGATTTGTCCACCCACACGACTGGTTAAATCAATGACATCATTGGTAGCTGTGGTCAAGTTTCCAATCGCATCGGTGATGCCTTGTCTATCACCTGTTTCTAAAGCTGTGATAAAGGATTGAAGGGCAGTAAATGCGTTGGTAAATGCAGCTTCATCACCACGCACATTGGTATTGATGCTTTGGTTGGTATTGATAGCAGCAGTTCTATCTTGGTTTGAGCCTTGATACTGGTATGCGCCTGTTGCATCTTGGACAAAAGCTGTTGCGCTAGTGTCAGTGCCTGCAAACAGTGCTTCTCCCATCCATGTTTGATTGGCGGAATTGGCAACTTGGTCCAGCAAGTGGCGAACTTCAACAGCAGCTGTCAGCTGCTCACCAGCACTGTTTTGTGCGGAAGACTGTTGCACAGCCAAAGTTTGGGCTCGCGTTAGCGCATTGCTGATGTCATTGAGCATGGTTTGGCTGGCAGACAAACGCGAGTCAGCAATAGACAAGGCTTCCACATTACCTTTAATTTGGCTTTGTGTATGACGTAAGTCTAAGGATATTTTATAATCTAAACCTGCTTGAGCAGGGCGTTGAAAACGTGTGCCTGATGAAATCGCGGCATTGGCATCATTTTTTATTTTGAGTTGTTTGTTGATACCTACAGTGAGGTTATCATACATTTGGTTTTGGGTTACTCTCATCTTAATATCCCCATCAAGGAATCCATCATTTGATTGCTTGTTGATATAACTTTTGCCGAGGCTTCATAAGCCCGTTGAAACTTCATCATCGCAATTAACTCTTCATCGACATTAACACCTGATACAGCCTCACGTTGTTGGGTGAGGCTATCGGCTTCAGCTTGACGATAAGCGCCTTGTTGATCGGCAAGCCCAACATCAAGCCCATATTGTGCAGACAAAGATGAAATTCTACCGTGTAAACTAGCAGCAGGGCTGCCATCGACACTAAGCGCTTGATCTTGTAAGCTCATGATTTGTACTGCGGCAGTATTATCGCCTGAAAACACAAGCGATGTTCCTTGGGTGATGCTACCTGTATTAATGGCTCTGGCATTATTTTGAATGTCTTGTGAAACCACAATGTTTCCTGCCGTTGCGCCATGAAAGAAGCTGTTTACCTCGTAAGCTGCAAGAAAGTTGCTGGTATCATTGGAAAATGCCATGGTGTTTGCACCTGCATCAAGGGATAAACGACCTGAAATATCGACGCTCGCGGTGACACCTGAACCTGATGCGTTAATGGCAGTAGCAACATCGTTCATGCTCGCACCAGAGGCAAGGGTAATGGTGAAATCACTGGTGGGGGTAAGCGGTGTACCTGCTGCATCATAGACATGCATACTAAAACTTCCCGCTTGTACTTGCCCTGCAAATGCCACCCCTTGAGTGGGGTCATTCAATGCGAGCGCGGGGTTGAGTGCGCCTTGTCCTGATTGGGTAATAGATGCACGAGTGCCGCCACCTGCACTGCTGTGAATTTGATTGGTTGTATAGGCAAGGTTGGCTGCAAAGCTATCAAGGTTGTCCATATAACCTTGAAAATTGCCATCGCGCAATGCTAATAAACCACCCAGCGATCCACCTGTATCTAGCCCTTGAATGGGTGTGTTTTTTCCTGCAATGACAATATCGCGGAAGCCATTACTGCCTACGGTGTTGGCGCGCTGGAGGTGGCGTGCTGTACCATCATGCGTCAACATATCACCACCCTTGGTTTGAATCAGCACATTACCATCTTGGGTGTTCACCTGCTGAATAGGAATAATTTGTGCCAGTTGGCGAATCGCCTCATCGCGTTGATCGCGTAAATCATTGGCAGCACTGGATGTACCTTGTTGCGATGCTTCTTGTGATTTAATTTGGTTGCTCAGAGAAGCAATGGCATCAATTTTTAGGTTTGCGGCATCGATTTGTTGGTTAACATCTTGGTCTAGGCTTTGTTGGGCGTTGCTTAGTTGGGTGTACATTTGATTCAATTGGGTGGTTAAGGTCATACTTTTATTGAGCACATTATTTTTTTGAGCCACATCTTGCGGGTTGTTGCTCAACTGCTGCCATGACAGGAAATAGTCGTCCACAGCCGCTGATAACCCTGTGTTATCCAAACTACCAAATGTACTTTCTACAGTGGTTAAACCTGATGATACGGTGTTCCAAAACTGATATTGTGATGCGTTTTCACGCATGGCATTGTTAATGAGCGGGTCAACACTGCGTTGAATGTCGGTGAGGTTTACACCGCGACCCAAATTTAAGTTGCCAATGCTTACCGGGCTTGCTGTGACAATATTAGGGCTTTGGCGTGAATAACCAGGTGTATTCACATTCGCCATATTGTGTGATAACACATCAATCGCTTTTTGCTGCGCGCGTAAGCTCGATGCGGCAATATTTAAAGATGCGAAACTCATCTGGATGCCTGCTGTGCTGCATAATTATTTTGATATGTCTGGGGCACATCCACCGCACCAATATGTTGCAAAATGCTGGTGGTCACGTTCCAAGCTGCGCGCAAGCGTAAATGGTTCTCAATGTGGTCTTTTTCTAAGGTTTGCATACGGCGCATCAATTCAATACGCATGTTTTGCAACATATCTGCTTCATCGGTTGCGTAAGCATCAATCAGGTATTCCATCGTATGGTGGGCATTGCTCAAACCCATCAGACGTTGGCAGCGGCTTTCCAATTCATCAAGAATACTTTGGGTGCGTGCCCTGCGCTCTACCAGCTCCGTTAAGGCTGCGGCATTAAAAACCTTCATAGCATCACGCTCTTCAATAATAATGTGTTCCTGCTCTGTAATACAGGTGTCCATATCATGTAGGATTTGTTGCAGTATATTGGGCAGTTGGCTGATGTGATGTTCTGGTGCTGGATGATTCATAGTTACCCCCAAGAGTGTTCAGACAATGCATTGCGAACAATGTAGGTGGACACAGCTTTATGGTTCATTTGATATGTGCCTTGCTCCAAAGCGTTACGTATTTCTTCAATTTGATCCAAACGTACATCGGGCATGTCTGATAACATGACTTTGGCGCGTTCACGTAAACCTGCGGCATCAGATACTTGTACACTGTCACCACTGGCCTTGGCTGCGGAGCCTTTGGATTTTTTTGTAGATTTACTGGCTGCTGTTGGTGCAGATGAACCTTGAATACGCATTAAACACCTCCTAATGTAGGATTATCGACCACATTCATCTTCTTGATACTATCGGCAGCTTTTTGAATATCTTGAACAGATGCAGGGTCTGAGTCTTGCGTTTGCCCATCATATTGAAGTTGACGATACATGTTCATAGCTAAACCAAGTGGCGCTTGTTTACTGCCTGATTCAGCAATGGCTTGATCCATCATGCCGTCATATACATTATCAGCGTAACCACGGGGTAAAAGGTCAGATTCGGGCACTGTTTTACGCATGGCACTCATCATTTGTTGTAAAAACATAGATTCAAACTGACAGCATACACTCCATAGTTTTTCATCTTTAACTTCCACAGGTTGTTGTACATGGCTACCCTTGAGTGATACCAAAGGTTGCTGTTGTGGTTGTTGAAGTTGTTGCTCAAGCTGCTGCTGAAAAGGTTGTTCAGCCTGATTTGTAACAGGTTTCATGGTAGGTTGCTTTTTAAGCACTTGACCAATAACTGTTTCGACCAAATCACGCATTACATAATCCTTAATTCAGCATGTAGCGCACCTGCTGCTTTGATGGCTTGAAGCACTGCAATCAAATCACTGGGTGATGCACCAACCGTGTTAAGGGCAGACACCAAAGATGCCAAGGTAACTTGGCGTGGCAGCATGACCAATTTGGCGGCATCTTCTTCCACTTGGATATTGGTGTTGGGTGTAATGGCTGTGCTACCTTTAGAGAAAGCATAGGGTTGTGATACATCAGGGCTTTCGGATACATTGATGCTGATATTACCATGAGATACAGCAACCGTTTCAATGGTCACACCTTGTCCCATCACAATTGTACCTGTGCGTTCATCAACGACTACAATGGCAGGTCTGTCGGTTCGCAGTTCCATTTGTTCAAGTTGGGCAACCAAAGCAATGGCATCACCACTAACATTCCATACTTCTACCGTGCCTGCATCAACTGCTTTGGCAATACCTTTGCCCAATGTTTTGTTGATAACCTTTTTCATGCGCTGCACGGTAGTAAAGTCTGGATTTCGCAACATCACAGTTACTTTTTCTTGCCCTGCAAAAAAACCACGCGGTG
>JAUZQX010000126.1 GCA_030950765.1 Ghiorsea sp. | reverse complement strand
GTCACGCAAGATTTCCATGCGTTCAATGGCGTTGATGTCGGAATGTAAATACCGTACCCTTAATCCAGCATCCGTTAAATATTCGGTTAAATCCTCTGCCATACGTTTGGTCAAACATGTGGCTAAGACACGGTCACCCTTAGCAATGACTTCATGGGCTGCACCAATAAAATCATCCACTTGTGTGCTTGCGGGACGCACTTCAATTTCAGGGTCAATAAGCCCCGTTGGGCGAATGACTTGTTCAACAAAGACACCACCTGTTTTTTCCATTTCATAATCACCAGGTGTAGCGGATACATGAATGATTTGTGGAGCAATAGCTTCAAACTCAGGGAACTGTAGTGGTCGATTATCCAATGCCGATGGCAAACGAAAACCAAAATCGACCAAGGTTTGCTTACGTGCGCGGTCACCTTTGAACATGCCGCCAATTTGCGGCACGGTAACATGGGATTCATCCAACATGACCACGGCATTATTGGGTAAATAATCCAGTAATGTTGGCGGCGCTTCACCTGCCGCGCGCCCTGAGAGATGACGAGAATAGTTTTCCATGCCTGAGCAATGCCCAATCTCTTGAATCATTTCGAGGTCAAAGATAGTACGTTGTTCCAGCCTTTGCGCTTCGACCAATTTATTCTGCGCATAAAGCTCAGGTAAACGTTCGGATAGCTCTACTTTGATGTTTTCCATGGCGTTAAGCAGGGTGGAGCGTGGTGTGGCAAAATGTGTTTTTGGGAAAACGGTATATTTGTGTAATGATTCAATACGTTGCCCTGTAAGCGGATTAAATCGTGAAATGGCATCAATGTCATCACCAAAAAACTCCACGCGAATTGCCCAGTCTTCAGCATCAGCAGGGTAAACTTCGAGCACGTCTCCGCGAAGTCTAAAAGTGCCACGATGAAAGTCAGTATCATTGCGCGTGTATTGTAATTCCACCAATTTATTGACTGCCGCACGTTGTTCTTGTTCGCGTCCAACTTCAAAATATTGCAACATATTGGCATAAGCTTCAGGGCTGCCCAAACCGTAAATACAAGACACTGAAGCAATAATGATGACATCCTCGCGCTCCAATAAAGCACGGGTGGCGGCATGGCGCATTCTGTCGATATGTTCATTAATAGAAGAGTCTTTTTCGATAAATGTATCTGATGCAGGCACATAAGCTTCAGGCTGATAATAATCGTAATAGGAGACAAAATATTCCACGGCATTGTCAGGAAAAAACTGTTTAAACTCACCATAAAGTTGGGCAGCAAGGGTTTTGTTGGGCGCCATAATCAGTGTTGGTTTTTGACTGCGTTCAATGACACATGCCATGGTATATGTTTTTCCGGAGCCAGTGACTCCAAGTAGCACTTGGTGAGGTTCATCACTTTCAAGCCCGCGTACAAGCGTATCAATTGCGGCGGGTTGATCGCCTTGGGGTGTAAAGTTGCCTGAGAGTTTGAATTTCATGGGCGAAGCTTACGCCAATAGTAAATGTTTGCATCCCAGTTGGTGGTGCATAGGTTTCCTTTTTTGGAAAAAGCGAGGGAAGCTCTGAATAAGTTTGGATGAAGCAGATTGTATTTCAGGGCATTCAAAACAGGCGTGTGTTGCATGGAATAGCAAGGCTATTGCTCAAACGTACAACGCAGCGTTTGGATGCACTGGGCACAATATATGCGTTCATGACTTGTTCAGAGCTTCCCTAGGTGTTTAAAGGAGTAAACATGTTAAAGCATAATGTGGTTGGTGTTTGTTGTGGCTTGATGTTATTGGTTGCGCAAATTGGGTATGCTGACGAAATGCCAGAGCAAACTTTTTCTGGAAGTGTAAATTTCGGAAGCAACCTTAGCTCGGGTAATACCAATACGGATAACTTTGATGGCAACTTGGATTTGTCTTATCTCTATCAAGACTGGGCTTCAACATTTGCCTTTAAAGCCTCGCAAACAAAAGAAGATGGTATATTAACCTCGGATTATTATGAGGCTTATTTGCGTGGTAGTTATGACATTGTGAGCCATATATACACTGTGATTCAGCTGGGTTATCGACAAGATGAGTTTAGTGGTATCTATAGTGAGAAGTCGTATGTTTTAGCACTGGGTTACCATGCTTTTACCGATATGCCTGATTTTTTGGTGGATATAGAGCTTGGTTACGGGCAACGTGTTACGGATAAGGTGAATAAACTCACGGTTGACCATGATAATGGTATGCATGCTGCATTGATGGCGGAATATATTTTTGATGGTGACAATAAAGTGAATGTGAAAATTTCAGGCGAATTTGGCAATGATGATGACTTTTTGTTGCGTGAAATTGCTTGGGTTCATCAACTTTTTCATGGGTTTACTGTTGATTTCAGCCATGAAGAGCGAACTATTACAGCCCCTCCAGTGGGTAAGGTGCCTACAGACACTAAGACCTCGATATTGTTAGGTTATAGCTTTTAAATACAAGCGGGGTGAACGAAACGGTTTTAGCCAAGTGCTTTGAAGGTTGGAACAATTTAATCTTCGGGTATAGTGCAGCCTATGACTGAATTTGCTGTAATATTATTGTCCGCAGTGTTGGTGAATAACTATGTGTTGACGAAGTTTTTGGGTATTTGTCCCTTTTTGGGTGTTTCGGGTAAACTTGAAACGGCGATTGGTATGTCGTTTGCCGTGATGTTTGTGATGACCTTAGCCTCTACCATGTCGTGGTTGATTCAACAGTGGATTTTGATTCCACTCGATATTTTATACCTACAAACCGTGTTTTTTATCTTGATTATTGCTGCTTTGGTGCAATTTGTGGAAATGGTAATGCATAAAACAAGCCCTGTTTTACATCAAGGTTTGGGTATATTTTTACCATTGATTACAACCAACTGTGCAGTTTTGGGCGTGGCAATTTTAAATGTACAACAAGACTACTCGTTCTTTGCCTCAGTGCTTTATGGTTTTGGTGCGGCTGTTGGATTTGCTTTGGTATTGATTCTCTTTTCAGGTTTACGTGAACGTATGGAAGGAGCACCCATCCCAGAAGTCTTCAAAGGTTCCCCCATAGCTTTGATTACAGCGGGTATGATGGCGCTGGCGTTCATGGGTTTTTCAGGTTTGGTTAAAGTTTAAGTTATGCATGTTTTTTATGCGATTCTTATTTTTGCAGGGCTTGCTTTGTTGATTGGCGTGGTGCTGGCTTTAGCATCACGTTACTTTCATGTCGAAGGTGATCCATTATCGGATAATATTGATGCCTTATTGCCGCAGACCCAGTGTGGGCAATGTGGTTATCCAGGCTGCCGTCCGTATGCCAATGCTGTGGCTTCGCAAGAAGCAGAGGTGAATCAGTGTGTGCCTGGTGGTGAGCGCACTATGCTGGAAATTGCTGACATTATGGGTGTGGAACCTAAAGATATTGAAGAGGAAGAATCGGTACCTGTGGTTGCTTATATTCGTGAAGATGAATGTATTGGCTGTACGCTTTGTATCAAAGCCTGCCCTGTGGATTGTATTATTGGGGCACCCAAACAATACCATACAATTATTGCAGACCAGTGTACGGGTTGCACATTATGTTTGGAGCCTTGCCCTGTGGATTGTATTGAGATGGTTGAAGTGCCTGAGCTTTTAGAACATTGGTCTTGGCCTGTGCCAGGTACGTTGCGCGCACAAGTAGCAGAGAAACGCAGAGCGGTTCACCATGAGGCTAACCATGAGGAAGAAAATGTTTAAGTTGTTTGATATGCTTAAAGGCTTGGGTGAACAGCTGCACCTCAAACCGCAACACAGCTTTACAGGTGGTGTTCACCCGCAAGAAATGAAAAAAACGGCAGGTTTGCCAAGCATGACTTGCCCATTGCCCAAACAAATCATCTTGCCGATGAAACAGCATATTGGTGATGCTTGTGAACCCATGGTTAAAGTGGGTGATTATGTATTGCGAGGACAGCAAATTGCTAAGTCACAAGGTTATTTATCCGTGCCTGTACATGCTTCAACTTCGGGTACTGTGACAAAAATTGAAGACCATGTTATTGCACACCCATCAGGTTTGGGGCTGCCGTGTATTTTTATCGAGCCTGATGGCAAAGATGAGGCGGATGAGTCTTTGTATCCGCTGCCCAATTACCGCAGCATTGATCCTGTTGAGTTACGTGAGCGTGTAAGGAGTGCAGGTTTGGCAGGTTTGGGCGGGGCTGCTTTCCCGACATTTATCAAGTTGGTATTGGATCAACAGTATAAAATTGAAACCGTTGTACTCAATGGTATCGAGTGTGAACCGTGGTTAACCAACGACCACCAGCTGATGTTAGAAAAGGCACATGAAATTGTCACGGGCATGGATATTTTGATGCACATGGTGGACTCTAATCAGGGTATTATTGCCATTGAAGATAACAAAATGGATACCGTGGATGTGATGCAAAGAACCTTGGTTGATATGGGGCTTGATGCTTCAATTCGTATTGAAGTGTTACCCACCAAATACCCACAAGGTGGTGAAAAACAGCTGATTCAAGTGTTGACGGGTAAAGAAGTACCCGCAGGACGTTTACCGATTCATATTGGCATTCTTTCACAAAATGTGGGCACAACCAAAGCGATTTATGATGCTGTTTGTTTGGGTGAAGCGTTGACGGAACGCATGATAACAGTCAGTGGTGATGCGTTGCCGCAGCCGACCAATATGCGTGTGCGTTTAGGCACACCTGTCGCTTGGTTACTTGAGCAGTGTGGTTTGAGTGATGCTGATGGTATCAAGGTATTACATGGCGGCCCGATGATGGGTGATATTTTAACAGATATGCGCATCCCTGTGGTTAAGGCGAGCAATGGTATTCTTGCGATGCGCGTGGTGACACTGATGCTGGCACATCATCAAGAAGACCCTTGTATTCGCTGTGGTGATTGTGGTGATGTATGCCCAGCGGGTCTGATGCCCAACTTGCTCGCCATGCATTGTAAAGAAGAACAGTTTGAAAAAGCCGAAGATTATAACCTTTTTGATTGTATTGAATGTGGTGCTTGCAGTTATGTTTGCCCATCACATATTCCTCTGGTGCATTATTTCCGTTTTGGTAAAGGTCAAGTTGCTCAAATTCGTCGTGAAAAATCATTTGCAGAAGAGTCACGTCAACGTTCTGAAATACGTGATGCCCGTATTGCTCAAGAGTTGGCTTAAAAAGAAGAAAAACGCCGTATCGCCAAAGAGAAAAAAGAAGCAAGAGCCAAGGCTTTGGCAGAAAAACAAGCCCAAGAAGATGATGTCGGTGCAGCCAAGAACCCTGAGGTCGAATCATGATTTTTTTAAGTTCGCCGCATCAGCATAGTGGTAATAGCATTCAGTTAACCATGTTTTCGGTCATTATTGCTTTGATTCCAGCAGCCATGGTTAGCGTGTATTTGTATGGTTGGTTAGCAGTATTTTTGCTGACCACTTGTATCGGTATGAGCCTGCTCACTGAATATGTGGTATTGCGTATGATGAAGCGGGATACAGCAAGGCTTTGGGATGGTTCTGCAGCATTAACAGGTCTGTTCTTGGCACTGGTATTACCTGCTGCTGTGCCGTGGTGGATTGCGGTATTTGCAGCGGTATTTGCCATTCTTTTGGGTAAGCAGTTGTATGGTGGTTTGGGTTATAACTTGTTTAACCCTGCATTGGCTGCTCGCGTGGTATTGTTGATTTCGTTTCCACTGTATATGACTTCATGGTTGATACCTATGCATATGGGCGCAATGCTTGATATGTATGACTTCAGCAGCAGCCTATCCTTCTTTTTCTTAGGTCCTGATGCGGTGAAACAAACATGGGATGCCATTACCATGGCAACACCGTTGGGTTATGTGAAAACAGAGCTTACCCAAGGCGTTACTGTGGGTGAAGCTTTAGCCAATTATCAGTATTCTACATTGAATGCTTTTATTGGTCGTGAAGCAGGAAGTTTGGGAGAAGGCAGTGCCCTAGCTTTGTTGATGGGCGGCATTTGGCTGATGGCAAGACATACCATTTCTTGGCATATTCCTGTATCTTATTTGTTAACGGTGGCTGTGTTTGCCGGTATATTTAATCTGATAAATCCTGATGTGTATGCACCGCCATTGTTTCATCTGTTGGCAGGTGGTTTGATTTTGTGTGCATTTTTCATGGCAACTGACCCTGTATCTTCACCATCTTCAGGAATAGGTAAAATTGTGTTTGGTGTGGGTTGCGGTGTGCTGACATGGGTGATTCGTACGTATGGTAATTACCCAGAAGGTGCGATGTTTGCTGTTATTTTGATGAACTGTATCACCCCATTAATCGATTATTATATTAGACCGCGTGTGTATGGTTATAAACGTGGTAAACAAGCATGATAACTTTTGATAAAACACAGCGGAAAATGGCTTTGGCACTCTTTGTGGTGGGTTTACTTGCAGCTTCAATGTTGGCTTTGGTGGATCAAGTCACCCAAGAACCGATTGCTGCGGCGCAACGCGAAGCATTACACAAAGGTTTGGTACAAGTATTGCCTGAGCATCAAAATGACCCATTACAAGATGTGTTTATTTATAAATTGTCAGATACAGAGCAGCTTCAAGTGTTTCCCGCGCGCGACAAACGTGGACGTGTGATTGGCTATGCTTGGGAGCAAGTTGCCCCCGATGGTTATTCCGGAACCATTCGTATTTTGATGGGTATCCGTGTTGCGGGTGAAATTGTGGCGATTCGTATTACTGAGCATAAAGAAACGCCTGGTTTGGGTGATGGTATTACGAAGGATACAGTATGGTTGAATAGTTTTGTTCGCAAATCTTTGAATACCAGCACATGGAAGGTGAAAAAAGATGGTGGCGATTTCGACCAATTTACAGGAGCAACCATTACTCCACGTGCAGTGGTGAAAGCTGTATACAATGGCTTATCCATGTATAAAAAAAGCCGCAAAGGTTTTTATAAAGCATACAAAACCAACCAAAAGAAAAAAGAAGATAAGCAGTTGGCAAACCAGAAGGATGGAGGTTCTTCATGAATACTATGTCATCCAGTACAGATGTGAGTAAACAAGAAATATTTAATGATGGTTTCTGGTATAACAATGCTATTTTTGCCCAACTTTTGGGTATGTGCCCATTGCTTGGGGTCACCACCTCAGCAGAAAACGGTTTTTGGATGGGTTTGGCAACTTTATTGGTGCTGATTGGCTCGAATCTGATTGTATCTTTGGTGCGTGACTTTATCCCGCGTGAAGTGCGTATTCCTGCTTATATTGTGATTATTGCATCCTTGGTAACGGTGGTTGAACTTGCGATGAATGCTTGGATGCATGAAATGTATCTGATTTTGGGGCTGTTTATTCCGTTGATTGTGGTGAATTGTGCGATTTTGGGTAGAGCAGAAGCTTTTGCTAGCAAAAACAGCGTATCGGACTCCTTTGTTGATGCTGTGGGTATGGGGCTTGGGTTTACTTTTGCTTTATTATTACTAGGCAGTGTGCGTGAGTTGTTAGGACAAGGTCAGTTGTTTGGCTTTGATATTTTCGGTGCAGATTATCCCGATGTATTGGTATTTATATTGCCACCAGGGGCATTTATTGCGCTTGGTTTTATTTTGGCAGGTGTAAACCTTGTGAATATTCGCATGAAAAAGAAAAAGGAAAACCTTGCAGCGCAACAAGTTGCGAAAGAGGCGACAAGCTGATGGAATGGTTATTGTGGTTGTTGCTTATTCTAGGCTGTTGGTTTTTATGGTGGATTGGTTTTGTGTCCACCAAACGGATGCGCATTGATATGAATCAAGAGCGCGAAGAAAAAGCTAAAAAAGTTGGCATTAGATTGCCAAAAGTTTAAACCATCATGTTAGAGATTCGTAACCTTTCCCTTTCTATTCCTGTTGGTGGTGAACATATATTGGCTGTGTCTGACTTATCTATAAGCTTAAAAGCGGGTAAAGTTTTGGCCTTGGTAGGGGAGTCGGGTTGCGGTAAAAGTTTAACTGCACAAAGTCTTTTGCGCCTTGGTGAATTTCAAGGGGTGAACAAAGAAGCAGGTGATATTCTTTTACATGGGCAAAGTTTGTTTGATATGTCTGCGAAAGCTTTGAGAAAAGTTCGTGGTGGTGTGGTTTCCATGATTTTTCAAGAACCCATGACCGCACTTAACCCCGTATTCACTATTGGTAGCCAAATTTTGGAAGTGATTGGTCTGCACACTGATTTGGATAAATCAGCAGCCAAACAACGGGCATTATCACTGCTTGCCGATGTGGGTTTACAAGATGGTGAAACATTGATGCAGCAATACCCTGATAGCTTGTCAGGTGGTATGCGCCAACGTATTTTGATTGCCATGGCGATGGCGGGCGAACCTGAATTTATCATTGCCGATGAGCCAACTACGGCTTTGGATGTTTCAGTGCAAAAACGAATTATTGCTTTGTTGCGTAGCCTACAACGCGATAAAGGATTGGGCATGTTATTGGTCACCCATGATTTCGGGCTTGTAGCAGAAATGGCGGATGAAGTGGCAGTGATGTATGCGGGTGAAATTGTTGAGTATGGCAGTGTTACCGATATTTTTGATAAACCATCGCACCCTTATACCCAAGCCTTAATGAACTGCAGACCTGAAACTACACGTGATACCCATGAATTAACTGTGATTCCTGGCAATGTGCCAAGCCCTGGTTCTTGGGCGCAGGGTTGCAGGTTTACTGAGCGTTGCAGCAGGGCTACACAAGCTTGTTCATCATCCGTTGCTTTGGATGTTTGGGCTGATGGTTCGCATTTGGCGCGTTGCGTTCGGGTGGGTGAACCATGAGCAAGCCTATACATGTGTTAAGCGTAAAGGGGCTGCGTAAAGTATTTAAAGGTGGCGGTTTCTTTGGTGGGGGCAGCGAAAAAGTTGCTGTCCACGACATGAGTTTTGATTTACAAAAGGGTGAGACACTTGCCATTGTCGGTGAATCAGGCAGTGGTAAATCAACCACAGCTCGGCTTGCTATGCGTTTGCTTGATTTGGACGCTGGGCAAGTGGCTTGGGGTGGCACTGATGCCACAACACTTTCAGGTAAAGCTTTAAGGAATCAGCGCAAACAAATTCAGATGGTATTTCAAGACCCTTTTGCTTCACTCAACCCCAAGATGAAAATTGTTGATACAGTGGGAGAAGGTTTAAGGGTTCACCAGCCAAGTTTAAGTAAAAGGGAAACTCGTGCCAAAGTTTTACAAACATTGAAATTATGTGGTTTGGGTGAAGAATCTCTGGATAGGTATCCGCATCAGTTTTCTGGTGGTCAACGGCAGCGGGTGGGTATTGCCCGCGCATTGATAGTTGAGCCTGAAGTATTGGTGTTGGATGAACCAGTATCAGCATTGGATGTGTCGGTACAAGCCCAAATTCTAAATCTTTTAAAACAGTTGCAACAAGATAAAGGTTTGGCGTATTTGTTCATCTCTCATGACCTATCCGTGGTGCAATATATTGCCGACCGTGTGATTGTTATGTTTGCTGGTTTTGTGGTGGAAGAAGGTGATATTGAGCAAGTGTTTAACCATCCTAAACATCCCTATACCAAATCTTTATTGGATGCCAAACCTATTGCGCACCCAAGTCAACGCAAGGATGCGGATGATATTGCAGTGGATGAAGGTGTTGCGAGTGAGGGTTGCGCGTTTGCGCTGCGTTGTCCGATTGCCAAAGATGAATGCAAAAGCTTTGATATGCAGATGAAAAATAA
>JAUZQX010000125.1 GCA_030950765.1 Ghiorsea sp. | reverse complement strand
TAGATATTCTTGGTGGTACGAAAAAAGCAACAGCTTCCATCGATTTGCAATTTCCGCTGCCTTATATGGAACAAGCAGGTTTTAGAGGTGCATTTTTCGTAGATGCAGGTACGGTTTGGGGTACATCGGACGTTACCTTTGATAAGGGTGCTATTCGTGGCTCGTATGGTTTCGGTATTGAGTGGGCATCGCCCGTTGGTCCTATCGCATTAACTTGGGCTACAGCTATCAATGCGCAGCCACTTGACGATGTACGGCGCTTTGAGTTTGCACTTGGACGCGGTTTTTGAGATACTTCACATTTGTTGTGAAGCTTGAGATAAAAAAGATAAAAGGTGTAGTAATTAAATGAAGAAAATTATCGCTGTATGTATTGCCGTTTCTTGTTTATGGGCAAGTCAAAGTTTTGCTTCAGAAATGAGAGTTGCCTATGTTGACATTAAAGTATCCATGGAAAATACCAAGGCTTATAAACAAGGTGTTAAACGTTTTGAAGCTTTGCAAAACAAGAAAAGAAAACAATTGGATGCCAAACGCAAAAAATTAACCGACTTGGATAAAGAGCTTCAAATGCAATCGATGGCAATGACCTCTGAACATCTTATGGAAAAACAACAAGAATTAACACGCTTGAAAAAAGAGTTCGATCGTGACCTTCAAGATGCCACTGATGAACTTAAACGTGAAAAACGCCAGTTGGATAAAACCATGTTTGGCAAGTTTTATAATGCTGTAAAAGAGTATGGTAAGAAACACAAGTTTGATATTATTTTACCAAGGTCTGCGATTATTTATGGCAGCGAACCTTATGATATTACAGCAGATATTACTAAAATCCTAGATCACTCAAAGTAATTTTTGTGAGTGCTGCCTCTCTTACGCTTGCTAATGTGGCAGACCTGCTTTCGGGTGAACTAACTTGTAACAATCCCAGCTTGGTGATTACTGGTGTGCAAACGTTAGCTAAAGCCAAACCGAATCAAGCGTCTTTTTTGACGAATATGAAGTATAAAGGCGACTTGAAAACAACCCAAGCAGGTCTTGTCTTGTTAAATCAGGATATGGTACTGCCTGAGCATGTTTCATTTGCCGTCATTCGTTTGTCAAACCCGTACGTTGGTTTCACTCAACTACAGCGTTATTTCCACCCCGAAGTTCAATCCACAGGGGCGGTTCAT
This sequence comes from Ghiorsea sp., assembly GCA_030950765.1. Taxonomy (GTDB): domain Bacteria; phylum Pseudomonadota; class Zetaproteobacteria; order Mariprofundales; family Mariprofundaceae; genus Ghiorsea. The sequence goes on along the minus strand of JAUZQX010000125.1, from coordinate 2,551 downwards.
GCCACAGCGGTGGTTGATTCATCTGCCAATATTGGTGACAATGTGCAGCTTGATGCACATGTTTATATCGCTGCTGGTGTGTCTGTTGGTGCCAATAGTATCATTGGCGCAGGCTGTGTATTGGAAGAAGGCGTAGTGCTTGGCGAGGGCTGCTTGTTACACCCGCGTGTGGTATTAGCCAAAGAAACACAACTTGGTGACCGTGTTATTATCCAATCAGGTGCAGTGCTGGGTTCTGATGGTTTTGGTTTTGCTTGGACAGGCTCAGAATATTTAAAAATACCTCAAGTTGGTCGCGTTGTTGTTGAAAATGATGTGGAAATCGGTGCCAACACTTGTGTCGACCGTGGTGCCATTGGTGACACGCTTATCAAACAAGGGGCAAAACTCGATAACTTAATTCAACTTGCGCACAATGTTGAAGTAGGCGAACACTCGGTGATTGCAGGGCAAGCGGGTTTCGCGGGTTCAACAGTGATTGGTAAAGGTTGTCAGTTTGGGGCACAGTCAGGCGTGGCTGGGCATTTGAAACTTACAGATGGTACGATTGTTGGTGCTAAAGCTGGCGTGATTGGTGATATCAAAGAAAAAGGCATGGTTTCAGGGTTTCCTGCTGTGCCACACCGTCAATGGTTGCGTGCTTCAGGCATATTTGAGCGTTTACCAGAAATATGGAAAAAGATTAGAGCCTTAAGCGATGGAGCAAAATAATGGCAGTATTTAATATTGATGAAATTATGGAGAGGTTACCGCATCGTTACCCTTTTTTATTGGTGGATAGAGTGCTTGAATTTGTGGAAGGTGAATCCATTAAAGCATTGAAAAATGTCACCATTAATGAACCTCATTTTAATGGTCACTTCCCGGGTCATCCGATTATGCCAGGTGTATTGATTGTGGAAGCCATGGCGCAAGTGGGCGGTGTTTTAGCATTGTCATCCATGGATGCGGAGAAGGATTATTTGATGTATTTTACAGGTATTGATGGGGTGAAATTCCGCAAACCTGTGCGCCCAGGTGACCAAATCATTTTTGAGATTACCGTATTGCGTAAACGTGGTGCGATGTGGAAATATAAGGGTGAAGCCTTTGTTGATGGCAATTTGGTGTGTGCGGCAACGTTGATGGCATCTGTCTTCCCTAAGGACGAAGTGTGAGTCAAACAAATATTCATCCTTCAGCCGTAGTCTCGCCTAAAGCGAAGCTGGGTGAAGGTGTGTCAATTGGTGCATTTTGCACGGTGGATGAGTTCGTAACTTTGGGCGATGGCTGTGAACTGCTTTCGCATGTGTCGATCACAGGTCGTACTACGGTTGGTAAAAATAATAGGTTCTTTCCTTTTTCAAGTATTGGAGCAGAGCCGCAAGACTTAAAATTCCATGATGAGCCATCAGAAGTCATCATTGGTGATAATAATACATTTAGGGAATATACTACAGTACATCGAGGCACAGAAGGTGGTGGTATGTCCACCAAGATTGGCGATAACAATCTCTTCCAAACCTATACCCATGTGGCGCATGATTGTCAGTTAGGCAATAATATTGTGTTGGCATGTAGTGCGATTTTAGCAGGTCATGTGGAAGTGCATGATGGTGCGATTGTGGGTGCGATGTCAGCGGTTCACCAATTTTGCCGTATTGGTAAAAATGTCATGTTAGGTGCGACATGCACTGTGCTTAAAGATATGCCACCGTTTACCATTGGTGGTGGTGGTTACAGCATGAGTTTATCAGGTTTGAACTCGGTGGGCTTAAAACGTAAAGGTTTGAGTAACGATGATATTCGTGCACTCAAAACAGCATATAAAATCATTTTTATGGGTTCAGGTTTACTCAAAGACCGTTTAACTGAGATTGAAGGGTTAAACTTAAGCAATATTTACGTCAATGAGTTAATCGATTTTGTGCGCAGCAGTGAACGCGGCGTGATGATGCATTCTAAAAAAGAGAAAGGCGCATAATTTTCGTATGACTGCCCCCAAACGTATCGGTTTAGTGGCAGGTTATGGTGCGTTTCCATTAGAGCTTTGCCAAACCCTTAAAAACAACGGTTTTATGGTTCATGTTGCAGCTATTCAAGAAGAAGCTTCCAAGGATATTGAAGCCATTGCCGATAGTGTGACTTGGGTATCAGTGGGTCAAATCAAAAAACTAATTAAAACCATGCAAAGCCAAGGTGTTACCGACCTTATTTTTGCAGGAAAAGTACAAAAGATTCATTTGTTTCGTAATTTTAAACCTGATTTGTTGGCTGCTAAAATTCTATTCCAAGCCAAAGACAAAAAAGATGATTCCTTGATGTTGGGCATCGTCAAAGCCTTGGAAGATAAGGGGATTACGGTGCGCTCCCAAGTAGAGTTTGCAGGTGATTTGTTGGCAGGTAAAGGGCATTTGTTTGGTCCTAAACCCACGAAGCAAATGCTTAAAGATATGGCATTCGGTTTCCCACAAGCCAAACATATCGCAGGCTTGGATATTGGACAGACCATTGTGGTTAAAGATGAAGCTGTGCTTGCGGTTGAAGCCATTGAGGGCACAGATGAAGCCAT
>JAUZQX010000124.1 GCA_030950765.1 Ghiorsea sp. | reverse complement strand
CCCGCATTATAGCTCTTAGCCATACTTTTCTCCTTTTTCTGTGTTAACATTTGCATGACGTTCGGAGAATGAGTAAAAACAGGCCTCATCCACCCTCCATCAGGAAAATGCATACTGAACTTGTTGTTTTGTAATATCAAGGCATGGAAGCATTAATATTGCAATTGCATTCATTCAGTAAGCGAATTATAGCGGCTATTTCGATAATGTATAATTAACAATAGTTATTGAACCCATAAGTATTATTTATACCATGCATAAGGCAGGTCTAAATATGTTTACTATTTACTCGCTGGTGAACGAGGGAAGTGTTTTTGCTCTGTGCTGGGGTAAATGTTGAGTTCTATAGCACTTGTTGAATGATAGAAGGCTTTATAAATAGAACCCTGTGGAAGTAGTTGTATGACCATAATTTTAGGGTGACATATAAATATATGTACACGTTAAGGCACCCGTAAGCGCAAGGCTAGCAACAAAAATGATTTCATCATGGTCTAAGATGACCATATATATGTATATCGCAAACAGGTATAAAATACAACCTAAAGGGCTGCGAGGGCAGGGTGTGGCACAGCTGCAGGCATTAGCAGCAACTTATGCCTGAAGTGTGTTTTACTTCAGGCATGGTTAACAAATCATGGTGTTGCTTTGTTATATAAAGGTATGTTTTACGTAGCCTGCTCTTTACCTTAGTCTACAAACGCTTTATCATATATTTATATTTGATAACTGATGAATTTTTAAAATAAAAGGAAAACAATGAATATTTCTTTAAAGCAGCTAATGATTCTGGAGTCCATTGTTGAGTATCGTAGTTATACAGCAGCGAGCAAATCCTTGTTTATGACGCAGCCCGCTGTGTCTATGCAAATAAAGAAATTAGAAGACAATATAGGTTTAGAGCTATTTGAAAAAAATGGTAAATTTGTTGTGCCCACTGAAGCGGGGCAAGAGCTATTGTTTTATGCACAAAGTGTACGACAACAACTTGAAGAAGCAGCGCAAGTTATGGAAGAGCTTAAAGGGTTGAAGCGTGGAAAGTTACATTTAACCATGGCATCAACAGCCAACTATTTTGCGCCACAATTGATTGCCGCCTTTAAACATAAGTTCCCACATGCAGAGATTACACTGGATGTAACCAATCGCTCTGGGTTAGTTGATGCTGTGGAAAATAACCACACGGATATGGCAATCATGGGCAAACCACCATCAGGACATCATTTGAAAGGTATTCCTTTTATTGATAACCCCTTGGTGGTGATTGCTGCACCTTCTCACCCCTTAGTGCATCAACAACCTATTTTATTACAAGATTTGGCGGGTGAGCCTTTTATTGTTCGTGAATCAGCATCAGGAACACGTATTGCGGTTGAACGTTTCTTTGAACAACATGGTTTGGAACTGACAGCAGGCATGGAGATGAATCGTTCTGAAGCAATTAAACAGGCAGTAATGGCAGAGCTTGGTTTGGGCATTGTGTCATTGCACACCATTGAAATGGAGTTGGCACTCAAACGTTTGGTGGTGCTTGAGGTTGAAGATTTTCCTATTCGACGACAATGGCACATTGTATACCGCGAAGGCAAACGTTTTGCTGCCATACCTGATGCGTTTAAAAGCTTTGTTTTAGAGCAGGCTGAGTCATTGCTTAATATTCCCGATTATTGAGGAAGCTCTGAATAAGTCTGGATGAAGCAGGTTGTGATTCAGGGCATTCAAAATCCAGGCGTGAATTGCATGGAATAGCTCTAAGTTATTGCTTATATTCACAACACAGAGTTTGAGTGCGTTGGACACAAGATGCGAGTTCATGGCTTGTTCAGAACTTCCTTAATGTTCTTGAAGGTATAAAGCATTCATACGTTGGATGAGTAGGGGTAATACATTCATGCGGTGGTGTTTAAGTTTCATGCGTAATCTAGGGTAGTGAGCATAACAAGCATCATCATTGTCAGGCCAGTGAAATACCTGCTCAATTTTCCCTTCATGCAACACATCAGAAAACTCAGCATTTAAACGTTCCAATGCAATTTCAGAGAGTGAGTTGTTGATGCGGAGTAAAGCGTATTTACCCACATAACGAAAACTATGGTAATTGGTATAATATTTTTCAATGTGTTGGACGGCTTTATTGGCATCATCGGTGTGATAGATGAGTTGAATATCTTCATGGCTAATCAAACCATCATCCATCAGACGGCGCACCCATGAATGTAAAAAAGGCCCCCAAAAATTATCACCTGGTGCTTCCAGCATGACCACAGGGATAGGCGGGTTGCGCCCTGTTTGTAATAAGGTGAGTAATTCAAAACCTTCGTCAAATGTACCAAAACCACCGGGTGTTAAAATCACAGCATCACTTTCTTTAAGAAAAAAGAGCTTTCTGGTGAAGAAATATTGGCATTCAAAACTGCGTGGTGACTCATGGACAACAGGGTTAAGCTGTTGTTCCATGGGAAGGTTGATGCCGATACCAAAGGATACATCACGTCCTGCACCTTCGTTGGCTGCCTGCATCATGCCAGGCCCACCACCTGTAATCACCATGAAGCCAGCATCTTTGAGGGCTTTTCCGCAAGCTTTGGCTTGTTGGTATTGTGGGTGGTCTTCTTTGGTGCGTGCAGAGCCAAAAACACTGACTTTCCGCCAAGATTGATAGGGTTTAAAAACTTCTAAACCATGGTGAATTTCATGTAACACCTTGCTCATCAACTTCAAATCTGCATCAGGTAAATCTTCATCAATAATGCTTAATGTCTCATCAAGTAGGTTACGCTTATGGGGGGAGTCTAGCTCACTGCCTGCAAGTGTTTCATTCATACGTTGATGTAAAAGCTCTAATTCAACCACGCGGCGCTCCAATCACAATATCAATACGTCGATTCATGGCTCGACCTTTTTTATACATATTACTAGCAACTGGTTTGGCTTCACCAAAACCCAAGGCACGAATTCGCGAAGCAGACATGCCCGCAGCGGTTAAGAATTTGCGCACCGCTTCGGCGCGTTGCAGCGATAGTTTACGGTTTGTTTTGGCATCACCTGAGCTATCTGTATGCCCTTCAATGCTCACTTTGCGATTAGGATATAACATGAGTGCATCTTTGATGCGGGCTAGAAAATCGAAGTATTTACCATCCACTTTGCTACTGTTGGGTTCAAATTTAATTTTCTTGGCTCGAATAATCAGTGAACCATCAATATTGGTGATGACATCGACTTCACCTTTTTTGAATAATGAACGTAGTTTCTTCTGCCGTTTGTTTTCAAAGGTTTCCTGCTCCAAACGTGAAGAGAATGCTGATTTCATGCTCAGAAGTTTCTGTTTGAAATCTTTTTGGTCTTCTTCATGCTGAATTTGAAGTTTTTCTTGAAGTTCTTTGGCAAAAGTAGCTTTTAAGGCTTGAATTTGTTGAATATGCTGATCGGGTTCTTGTGCGAAGTTTTGCATAGCTTCAAGTAAGGTGGACGGGTTAACATCAATACCTACTTCATTATAGTTTAGCTTAATATTTAATGCTTTAGCATATTCAAGCCGCTCTTGCTTGGCTTGCAACATGAGTTTTTCAAAACTGCCTTTGTCACGACTTAATGCTTTGGCATGAATGGCAAGTTTTTGCGCATATACAGCCAGTTCCAAGGCATAACCAACGCGCTCGGGGCGAGGAACGCCTTGTTTCTCTGCCTGTGGACGTTGTACATCTTCAGCATACAGCTCCAGTGTTTTTAATGCTTGTTCTGCATCATACCAAGTGCGTGGTGCGTAGCGTTTGGCTCCCATGCTGTCAGCTTGGTCGAGTGCACGGTTACTTTGTTCTACCAAACCAGGCATGGCAGCATCAATCGTTTTCTGGAAGGCAATATCCGCTTCTTTTGCTGCTTGTGAGGCTTGGTTGAGTTTACCTTTTTCAGTGGCTTTAATGGCGACCTGTAGGGCTGATTTTGCTTGTTGGTAATACGTTTCAACTTCGGGTTCGGCCAACATACGAGGTTTATGGTGGTAAACATAAGCTTTATCTGCTTCTTTTTCTAATTGCAGTAGGTTGCTATACGTACTGTTAAAAAACTGGGCTGTATTTTTTGCTTCATCGAGTGTTTTTAATGTTTGCTGAATGGCATGGTTTAGTGTGGTTGATGGTTTGTTATTGTTTTGAAACGCAGAGCCTTCTTCTGCCGCCAACATGGCTGCACCTTGGTATGCTGTGATTTTTTTCATAGCCGCTGGGGCAAAACGCGCTTGTTCACTGCTGGCGAAGCTTTCAACCTGCTGGTTTAGCTCATCCAGTGTGGTTGCCCACAAAGGGCTACTTACACATAAAAGACATATTAAGGTGAGAGCACGTTGAATGATAAACATATTAGCCCAAGTCCAGCATGGCTTGCAATGATTTTAAGGCATTGTTTTTGTCGGCATCGTCAACTTTAATTTGATGGTAACCTTCACCATTCACAATGGCTTGCATGGCATAACACAAATGCTGAGGGTCGGTACGGAACATGGTGGAGCACATACTCACTGTGGGTGATAAAAACCAAATGGGTTTATCTGGGTGAGTAATGCGCAAGCGGTTGACCAAGTTGAGCTCTGTGGCAATAGCAAACTTACTGCCTGAAGGTGCATTGTTTACATGTTGAATAATCACTTCTGTAGAGCCAACAAAATCAGCAGTTTCACAGACTTCACGTGAACATTCAGGGTGTGCCAAGATTTGAATGTCAGGGTGGTTGTTACGCATGGTTGCCGCATGTTCTGGCTTAAATAGCTGGTGCACAGAACAAAAACCTTTCCACAGGATGAGTTTGGCGCGTTGGATGTCTTCTGTAGTATTGCCACCCATAGGTTTGAAAGGATCCCAGATAATCATGTCTTCATCGTTGATGCCCATGGTCAAAGCTGTGTTTTCACCCAAATGTTGGTCTGGGAAAAATAAGATCTTTTCGCGTTTGTCCCATGCCCACTGCATTACACGTTTGGCATTGCCCGAGGTGCAAACAATACCTTCATGTTCACCACAAAATGCTTTGAGGGCGGCAGTAGAGTTGATGTAAGTCACAGGAGTGACACAGTCATCAGCGGTGATGACTTGGGATAATTCATCCCAACAGCGTCTAACTTGCTCATCATTTGCCATGTCCGCCATAGAACAACCTGCGGCAGGGTCAGGTAAGATGACGACTTGCGCATCACTTGTAAGCACATCCGCCATTTCAGCCATAAAATGAACACCGCAAAATATAATATAGGGCGCCGTTGTTTTGGCGGCTTCTTGGGCAAGTTTGAGCGAGTCGCCAGTGATGTCGGCAAAACCAATCACTTCTTCGCGTTGGTAGTGGTGTCCAAGAATGAGTAGCTGGTCACCAAGCTGTTGTTTTAGGGTGTGTACACGAGCGATAACATCGGTTTCATCTTGTTGATATAGCTCTTGGATGGAGGGTGTGGCTTCAAGTTTTCGGTCTCTTGGCAGGCAAACATCAATGTTCAAATTCAATCTCCAAATCCATATTTTTGATTGGCTTACTAGGGGTGATACTGAAAAACAGATGGAGCATGTCAAACATTTACCTATGCTTGGCGTATGAACCATGCAAATGAAGCACGTTTTCCACACCCAAATCAAGCCAATGACGAAGGCTTGTTGGCAGCAGGTGGGGATTTACACCCTGAGACTTTATTGGAAGCATACAGTATGGGTATTTTCCCTTGGTATGCAGAAGGAGAGCCAATCTTATGGTGGTCACCCAACCCGAGGACGGTGCTGTTTCCTGAGAAGTTTTATTGCTCAAAACGCTTGCGGCGTAGGTTGAAGCAAACGCGTTATCATGCTTATGTGGATAAAGATTTTGAGGCAGTGATTCAAGCTTGCGCTGCCCCACGCAGGGAAAAAGACGGAACCATGAGCGGCACTTGGATATTGCCTGAGATGATGGAAGCTTATTCGCG
>JAUZQX010000123.1 GCA_030950765.1 Ghiorsea sp. | reverse complement strand
GTTGGGAATGGGCCTGCACCCACGCGAGTGGTGTATGCCTTGCAAATACCAAGCACTTCATCTACTTCTTTTGGGCCTACGCCAAGCCCAGCAAGGGCTGCGCCTGCAACCGTGTTGGATGAAGTGACAAACGGATAAGTGCCATGGTCAACATCTAACATTGAGCCTTGCGCACCCTCATAAAGGATATTTTTTCCTGCTTTGATGTTCTGATGTAAAATCAATGGCACATCTGCAGCCAAAGGTAACAAACGCTCACGCGCCAAATCCAATGCTTCAATCACATCTTCTTTTTTAACCGCTTCTGCACCCAAAAAATTCACCAACATGAAGTTGACGTATTTAAGGTTTTCATCAATGCGCGCATCCAAGTCATCGGCTGTTAAATCAACAAGGCGAATACCACGGCGCGCTGTTTTATCTTCATAACAAGGGCCAATACCGCGCCCTGTTGTGCCAATCTTACCTTTGCCTTTGGCAGCTTCACGCGCTGCATCTAAAGCGCGGTGATAAGGAAGAATAAGCTGACAACGGTCTGAAATACGCAAACGCTCGTTCACAGGAATATCGGCTGCAATCAACATGTCCAATTCTTCCACCAAACGGAATGGGTCAACCACAGTGCCATTACCAATCAAGCTCAAGATATTTTCATGCAAAATACCTGATGGAATATGATTTAATACGGTTTTTTGGTCACCAATCACCAACGTATGCCCTGCATTGGGCCCACCCTGAAAACGGGCTACCACATCCATTTTTGGCGCAAGCAAGTCAACAATCTTACCCTTGCCTTCATCGCCCCATTGAATCCCAATCGCTACTGTGTTTGTCATGTCTTATCCCTATCTATTCCTTCAAACTGTGTTACTTAAAAACTAATTACTAAAATATTATACTATCAATCAGCGTATGATGTGTTGTCCAGCCAAGCCCAAAGGTCAAAGCTGAAACCTGTGGCTGGCATGTCTCTGCCATGTGCTGCCATCATTTGATCATATCTGCCACCATGCAACAAAGCATAGGATGAATTATTGGCAAAACCTGTAAACACCATGCCGCTATGGTACAAGAAACGCGGTGTTACCGCGGCATCAATCACGATTCCCACTTCACCTGAGAGTTTATCATTCACTGTTTCAACCAAGTTTAATAACTCATCCGCAGCAAGCGTAAACGTGTCATTCATTTGCGCCTTTTGTGCGCGTAACCAAGCAGCATCGCCCTGCCCTGCTGCCAAAGCCATCAAAGCTTCCTTCGCCACATCAGACAACGGTTCTGTCTTTAAATAATTCGCCATATCTTCAGGAGAATGACGCGCAAGCAATTCAACCCAAGTTTCCAAGGATGTATCACTTTCTTCAACCAAGGCTTGAATCAATCCCATATGCCCCACTTGTAAAATCGCACCATCAAAACCTGCTGCTTCCATAGATAGTGCTGCCAAGTGCATGACTTCCACATCACCTTCCACACCTGCAAGCCCCAAACATTCTACACCTGTTTGCCACTGCTGGCGTGAACCCGTACGCACATCAGGTCGTGCTAACATCACAGGCCCTGTATAATGCAATTTCAGCACAGGCTCGTGGCTTAAACGTGTCGCTACAATACGTGCAATCTGCGGGGTCATATCAGGACGAATCGCCAATAAACCAGCATCAGCTGGGTCAGAAAAGACCACAGTTTGATCGGCTAAGAATCGTCCTGCACCAGAGCTTAACGCTTCAGGGCGCTCAACCAAGGGTGGAATCACCTCAGAGAAACCCGCTGCTGTATAGATTTCAAACAAACGAAACTGCAGCCGACGAAGTGCCATCGCACGTCCGCCAAAAGCATCCTCAAGACCAAGGATAGGTTTTAATACACTCACAATGCCTCCAAGGCAACATAACGCACAGTGGTTATGTTTTCTAAAGTCTCTAATTTTTCAATCACTTCGGGCGCAGGTTCAGAATCAATCGATACCAATGCCAATGCCCCGTCCATGTCTTCACGGCGACCCAAACGGAAGTCGCCAATATTAATGTTGGCCGCAGCCAATGTAGAGCCAATATCTGCAATCACGCCGGGTTTGTCTTTATTCTCGATAAACAACAATCTACCTTGCGGTGTCATCTCTAACTCACACTTATCAATGCTCACCAAACGTGGGTTGGTGCCATCAAACACCGTGCCTGAGACACAGCGGTAACCCTCGTCACCATAGACTTCCAAACGCATTAAACTGGAAAAGTGGTCGGATGTTTCGCTCGCCACCTCTTCAAGTTCAATGCCACGCTCTTTAACCAGCATTTGCACATTTACCGCATTCACTTCATCCATACTGTGCGACATCAAACCTTGTAAAATTGCATTCAAAATAGGCGGTCGGTTAAGTTTACTCACTTTGCCTTCAAAACGTATCACAATTTTATCATAACCTGGGCGCATCACCTGCCCCATAAACTGACCCAATGAAGCCGCAAGCCCCATAAATGGTGCCAAAGTCTTGGCTTCTTCTTCAGACAATGATGGTACATTCACCGCATTATTGATGCTTCCTGTCAGCAGATAATCCGACATTTGTTCAGCCACTTGCACTGCAACATTCTCTTGCGCTTCATCACTGCATGCCCCAATATGTGGGGTAAACGTCACGTTATCCAATTCAAACAAACGGTTTTCTTTGGCAGGTTCATTTTCATACACATCCAAAGCCGCAGCCCTTAAATGCCCTGATTTACACACTTTATAAAGTGCGGCTTCATCCACAATGCCACCACGCGCACAGTTGACTAAAATGGAACCTTTCTTCATTTTTTTCAATACACTAAAATCAA
>JAUZQX010000122.1 GCA_030950765.1 Ghiorsea sp. | reverse complement strand
TGCCCCAGTGCCCGCATTCAAATTGGTAATTTGACATGTGGTTGCGGGAAAACCATCCACAGCTTCACCCCAATCTATCCCAGCAATCTTGGCTAACGGTTGCACAGCTTGATGAATCGCATTGTCTGCATCATCAGGGTATGCCGAATGCCCTTGTTTGCCATTAAATGTTAGGGCAACTTGCACCACGCCACGGCGACCACGACGAATCGTATCCCCTACTTTTTTGGCGCTTGATGGTTCGCCCACAATCACCGCATCGGGCAATTTATCTTGATTTTGTAAATATTCGACGATACGAACAGTACCATCAATGGAGTCACCTTCTTCATCGGATGTAATCAATATTTGAATAGTCGGCAATGGTTCAAATGTAGCACACAGCTGCATCACAGCCGCCATCCAGCAAGCAATGCCACCCTTCATATCCTGCGCACCACGACCATGTAATACACCATCTTTAACCACAGCATCAAAAGGCGGATAATCCCATGCCTCTACAGGCCCTGTAGGTACAACATCCGTATGCCCCGCAAAAGCCAATACACCTGAAAGTTCACCTTCACGTGTATAAATTGAATTGGTGATGCCATTTACATCTACAGATACTTGCACAAACCCCAATGGAGCTAATGTTTTACCAATATAATTCTGGCAGCCTGCATCTTCAGGTGTGGGTGATTTACGCTTCATCAATTTGATTGCCAAATTCAAAGCACACGATATTTTATCTTGTTCTACTCTCATTCGTTTATAGCCCTATCATGCATTTGCCTGAACATGCACTTGATGTTAATAACCTTTCTTAAATTCTGTTTTATGACATTTTGGACACGGTGGGATACGCCCAGTTTTCTTAAAGTGCATTTCATAACCGCATGCTTTGCATTCCAAACGCCCAGCGCTGGTTATTTCACCTGATTTACACGTTAAGGCATTATCAGCTTTATCGGCAAACTTAGATAATGCAACACCAGTCACATGCATCAATTTGGACATAGATGCCAATGCACCTGCACCCAAACGTGAAGGGTTTAATTTTTCTTTGGCAACCCTTGAAAAGTCATTGCCAACAAAGGTTTTAATCTTTTCACCCTGCTCACGCGCTTTTTCCATGGCAACATGCGCAAATTCAGAGGTTTTTTCTGCACTGGCATCAAAAACATCATGCAAGGTGTCGGTAAATTCATCATGAGACTCAGCCTTATCTTCATTCGCCAAGGCATTGATGACCGCAGCATAATATTCAATTGAAGCTACTTGCCCAGTCATCCCACGCACGACAATATCTTCAGGTGGCTGCTCTTTTAACAACAAAAACATAACTTCATGTAATGTTTGTGCAGCCTCACCCCAGCCCAAATGTTGAAATAAAACAATGCCTGAGCACATCACTGAGCCTGTATGACCCTGAGCCTGCTCAATATCAAAACCTAATATAGCTGAATCCGTAGTTGTGTCGGGCGTACAAATCAACCAATTGATATGACGTTTATCGGCATATGTATGACGCACCACAGCATCAAACATTTCTCGCACAGCTTCGCCTGCATGGCTATCTTCATGTTGAAAAAAATAAACTTCGGGGTAATCCGTGTTTTGCAAAACATCTTGTTCATTCACGTCAGTATCTTCCCCAGCCTGTGTATGTTCATTCATCGTGTTTTGCCCCTTTACAACACAGCATCAAAGCAAGATTCACTTAAGTTTTGCGGCTAACCGTGCCTGTCGTTTGGCTTCCCTTGCCTTTCTTTTGGCAAGCTCATAACGTTTTTCATCCAAAGCTTGTGTTGCCTCAAGCAAAGACTGCTCTGCACTTTGGTAGTGTTGGTAAGACTTTTGTTGTTGCGCTTCTTCACCCACATACAATACCCGAACCGACTGCACAGCCGCCCGTGCTTCTGCCATGGCTTGTACAGGTGGTTTACTGGCACAAGATGCTAGCACCAACAACAAACAAGAAATCATTAGGGTACGTATCATAAGCCCTAGAGTTCTATGTTTATGCTGCGCTGTCAATACGTTATCCTTTACGATTCCGTATCAATTTGGGTGCGACGTTTGCGTAAACCCAACTCCTTCCACTGCATATCACCCACTTCAGATGGTGATTCCGCCATAGGGTCAGCTGCTTTTTGCGTTTTAGGGAAGGCAATCACATCACGAATCGACTCTGCACCCACCATGAGTGACAACACACGGTCTAAACCAAATGCCAGCCCACCATGCGGCGGCGCACCATATTCCAAAGCTTTGAGCAAGAAGCCAAACTTATCGTTGGCTTCTTCATCGGAGATACCCAATGCTTTAAGTACACGCGCTTGCACGTCTGTTTTATGAATACGAATCGAACCACCGCCGATTTCAGTGCCATTCCACACCAAATCATAAGCTTGCGAACGCATTTCAAGTGGCGCACTTTCCAATTTATCCAAATCTTCATCGTAAGGTGCGGTAAACGGGTGGTGTAAAGCTTGCAAACGTTTGTTTTCACTATCCCATTCAAACATAGGAAAATCTACAACCCAAACAAAGTTATTGGTTTTTTCATCAAATAACCCAAGGTCTTTACCCAGTTCCACACGCAAATAACCCAGTGCATTGTTCACCACATCTTTGGTGTCTGCGCCAAAGAACAACAAATCACCATTTTCTGCTTGTGTTTTCTCAAGCAATGCTTTGAGCACATCTTCCGACAAGTTCTTCACAATCGGTGATTGTAAACCATTCGGAATATCATCTTTATCGTTCACTTTGATGTATGCCAAACCACGCGCACCATAAATGGATACAAACTTGGTGTAGTTATCAATTTTCTTGCGGCTCAACTTCGAGCAACCATCAGGCACACGAATCACTTTGACCAAACCACCATTGTTGGCGGGGCCTGAAAACACTTTAAAATCAACCGATTTCATCAAGTCTGTCACATCAATATGCTCTAAGCCAAAGCGCACATCTGGGCGGTCTAAACCATATTTATCCATCGCATCGGCATAGGTCATGCGAGGGAATGGTGCTTGCAACTGCTCACCCATACCTGCTTCAAACATGGCACAAATCAAGCCTTCCGCTTTTTCCATCACATCATCTTGATTTACAAATGACATTTCCAAATCAATTTGGGTAAATTCAGGTTGGCGGTCTGCTCTTAAATCTTCATCACGGAAACAACGTGCCACTTGGTAATATCTGTCCATACCCGCCACCATCAACAATTGTTTAAACAACTGCGGGCTTTGCGGCAATGCATAAAATGAACCTGGATATACACGCGAAGGCACAAGATAATCACGCGCACCTTCAGGTGTAGATTTGTTCAAAATTGGTGTTTCCACATCCAAGAAGTCTTGTGAATCCAAATAGTTGCGTGCGGCATGGGTCACTTTATGACGCAACATCAAGTTGCGTTGCATTTTCGGACGACGCAAGTCCAGATAACGGTATTCCAAACGATGTTGCTCACCTGCGTTACAATCATCATCAATAGAAAATGGCGGTGTTTCTGCACGATTCAACACAATCAATTGGGAAATCTTGATTTCAACTTCACCTGTCGCCAATTTGGTGTTAATAACCGCATCATCACGGGCAATCACTTCCCCAAACACTTCAATCACATCTTGTTGGCGCATAGAGTGTCCAAGTTTATGCATCTCTGGAGTGTCAGGATGAGCAACGACTTGCACCAGCCCTGAGCGGTCACGAATATCTAAGAAAATCACACCACCGTGGTCACGGTTGGTCTCAACCCAACCTGAAAGTTTAACTTGTTGTCCCAAATGAGACTTGCGAAAATCGCCACAATATGTGCGCTTATGGGTGCGAACCGTCATAACCAATACTCCAATAATCAAACCACTTCAAAATCTAATGCACCGCAACCTAACAATGCCTTGCCTGACTGCAAGCTGACTTTTGTCTAATCTCTGACTAGGCTGTGCCCATGACTGATTCTTCAACTTACCAATTCATTGATACACCCCAAGCTCTTATTCCCGCATGTGAAGTGTTAAAACAAGCCAAAGTCTTGTGTGTAGACACCGAATTTCACCGCGAAAAGACCTATTATCCTCAATTTGCCCTGCTGCAAATCGGCTGTAACGATGGCATTTTTATCATCGACCCCGTTGCCATCAAAGATTTAAAGCCACTTTGGGATATTATTATCGACCCCAATATCCTCAAAGTGTTCCACGCTGGTCGCCAGGACCTAGAAATCATCTTGGAACACGCAGGCGCATTACCGCTGCCCATGTTTGACACCCAAGTTGCCGCTGCCCTACTTGGTTATGGTCAACAAGTTGGTTTTGGCAACTTGGTGCAACGCATCACCAAAAAAGCTTTAGCCAAAGGTGAATCGTTCAGTGATTGGCTTCGCCGCCCACTGACCAACCAGCAAATGAAATATGCAGCCGATGATGTTATCTATTTGATGCCGATTTACCAAGCGCTTAAAGAAGAACTACAAGCCAAAAAACGCAGCACATGGCTAGATGAAGAACAAGCTGTTTTAACCAGCCCAGATACCTACCACATCGATAAACAAGAAGTTTTTTGGCGGGTTAAAGGTGTAAACAAACTTAAACCCAAACATTTGGCGATTCTAAGAGAGCTTGCCATTTGGCGTGAAGAGCAAGCGCAAAAACGTGACATGCCGCGCCGCCGCTTAATTGCTGATGAACCCCTAATTGAAATCGCCAAACGTGACAGTTTAAATATTGATACCATGAAACGCATGCGTGGTTTGAATGAAGGTGTGATTCGCCGCTTTGGTGAAACATGGCTCAAGCTTTGGCAAAAAGGCATGGATTGCCCCGAAGAAGATAGACCCAAACTTTCATCACGAAAAAGCAATACATCAGGCACAGATTTACGCCTAGAATTACTCGACACCCTACTTCGTCTCAAAGCCGATGAAGCCAGCATTTCATCCACCATCCTTGCCAACAAGTCCGAGCTTTCCACCCTAGCATCTTGGGGCAACAAGCCGTTCAATGAAGTACCTGACTTACCTTGCCTCAAAGGCTGGCGCGCCGAGTTGGTAGGCAATGCTTTATTACAACTCTTGCGCGGTGAGGTTTGTTTGCGCTTAAATCCCAACACAGGTTTGCCCGTAATTGATGACTACACAGGTGGCAATACATGAAGCTATTTTTTTCAGTGGATGCCTTATCACTGCTTGGTAATCAAGCATGGCGTTTACAAGACGATAAAACATGGCGTGATTGTGAGTTTGGCGAAGATTTAAAAGAAGGTGATGCCAAGCTTACTGATAAGGAAGAAGTCCGTAACTGGGTAAATATTCGCTTGTCCAAAGACAAGGAAACAGGTCTAAAAGTAAAAGGCAAGTCAGGCATGTTTGATTTCTTAATGCGCGGTATTTTTGCACATGTGATTGTGCATAGATTATCCCCTGCTCCCGTACCCAACAAAGACATCATGATTCAAACCATCGCTCAAGCTGAGGTTGGCACACCTTGGTTGTTATACCTCGATCTTGCAGGCAATTTCCGCATGTTACACAG
>JAUZQX010000121.1 GCA_030950765.1 Ghiorsea sp. | reverse complement strand
CAAACTATGGATTCTCTAGTTTTTCTTATTCGATTTTTTCAACCGATGGCTTTGGTGGCCGGTGTCCTGCTTGGGCTAGGATTTCAATATAAAATGATTCCAAACCTTGCATTTCAGCTTCATTGATGGCTTTGGAAAGCTCTGTCACATCAAGCACCTTGGCTTCTTCAAGAGTAGCGCCGAATTTACAATCAAAGTCCCACGTATCAAACCCTTCAGGCAGCACCTTCTTACGTTCACGTTTGATGTAGCGTTTAATGTCACTACGTACCGCATCAACAAGCCTTGCATATTTGGTTTTTGGATGGGTTAATTTAAATGTTTTTTTCATGGGAATCCTTAAAATAATGATGAAGCCAAAGCCGTAACCTATCAAGTCTATCGGCGAAGTCACAGGTTAACAGCTTTACAAATGAAGAAGATATTTATATAGCACAATGCAGCTTTTTTATTGCGTCACTAGACTTATAACTAAGCTGGGCAGCAGTAGTTAGAGCCATTTAATGCAGCCCCAATTGAATATACAATACGATTGCGTGACAAGTTCTCAAAAATAAGCAGGTTTCGCCATCGAAGTTTTCTGTAGGACAGGATGAATCATGACAATTAAATCAGACAAATGGATTCGTAAAATGGCGCAAGAGCATCAAATGCTTGATCCATTTGTGGATGGTCAAGTCAAAAAGAATGCCAAGGGTGAGGGCGCAATTTCTTATGGTTTGTCATCGTATGGTTATGATGTGCGTTGTTCTGATGAGTTTAAAGTGTTCACCAATATCCATTCAGCAACGGTTGATCCCAAAAACTTCGATGACAAAAGTTTTGTCGACATTAAATCTGATGTTTGCATCATTCCGCCCAATTCATTTGCACTTGCTCGCACAGTCGAATACTTAAAAATTCCGCGCAATGTGTTGACCATTTGTTTGGGTAAATCGACCTATGCACGTTGTGGTATTATCGTAAACGTTACCCCGCTTGAGCCAGAGTGGGAAGGGCATGTGACTTTGGAGTTTTCCAATACCACCACATTACCAGCGAAGATTTATGCCAACGAAGGCGTGGCACAATTCTTGTTCTTTGAATCGGATGAAGAATGTGAAACTTCGTATGCAGACCGTGCAGGTAAATACATGAAACAGCGCGGCGTGACAGTCCCAAGGTTATAAGATTACATGTTATTAGAAAATATTTTAGCAGCGAAAAAAAAAGCGGGTGAATCGTCTATATCTTTTGAGTTTTTTCCACCCAAAACAGATAAAGGCGAAGCCAATTTGTGGCAGTGTATTCAAGAATTAAGCCAATTAAACCCTGATTTTGTTTCAGTAACTTATGGTGCGGGCGGTTCTACTCAAGATAGAACGCGGCGTATTGTGGAGCGTATCAAACATGAAACATCTTTAGAGCCCATGGCGCACTTAACATGTGTGGGTTCAACACAAGAGGACTTGGCGGAATTGTTGGGGCAATATAAAAAATCAGGTATGAAGAACATCCTCGCTTTAAGAGGGGATGCACCAGAAGGCGCGGATAAGTTTGAAGCGGTCAAAGGTGGTTTTTCTTATGCTACAGATTTGGTGAAGTTTGTGCGTGAACAAAAGGCTTTCTCCATTGCCGTTGCTACGTACCCCGAAGGTCATCCTGAATCAGCAGGTGGCATGGCAGATGATTTGAGGTATCTTAAAATTAAACAAGATGAAGGTGCCATTGCTGCGATTACGCAATACTTTTTTGATAATGATGCCTATTACCGTTTTCGTGAACAAGCTGAGAAGATGGGTATCACCATCCCGATTATCCCTGGCATTATGCCCATTGGGAATTACGAGCAAATTGTGCGCTTCTCCAAGATGTGTGGCGCAAGTATTCCTGCTTGGTTGCATGAGAAAATGCAGCCGGTTGCCGATGATTTGGGTGCGGTCAAAGCCATGGGTATTGAAGTAGCAACACAACAGTGCCAGAATCTTTTGGCGAATGATGTGGCGGGTTTACATATTTATGCACTTAATAAGTCAGAAGCTAGTTTGGCTATCTGTAAAAACCTCTGAATGAATAGAGTCTTACTTTCATAATCAAATTGGTGATTGCTGTGTTGTGGTAGTCAAAAAACTTTTGCTTGCGTTTTAAAAAATACTGCCGATAATTCGGCTTTACATATTGGATCCGATTTTATCCAGAGCAGTGTAGGGTTACAGGCCCGTTGATACTGCGGCAACCGCCTCAAGTTATATAACAAGAAGGAATGGTGCCAATGCCTGCCTAGTTTGGTTTGTATATTTCAAACATTCTAGGAGCGATGATATTCGGGTTGTGAGTTTATTTGCACCCTAAGTGCTTTTTCTTTCAACCTTCGTTTATCGCGAGGGTTTTTTGTTTTCGGATTCTGTATAAAAAGTTTTGAAGTAAAAAATAATGTTCCGCAAAAAAGGACGCTTTTTTGCACAGGAGATAACATTGAGTGAAAGTATAGTTCGCGCCCTAAAATGCCGTGAGTGTGGCCAAGAGTACCCAATTGAGCCCACACATGTGTGTGAGTTTTGTTTTGGACCACTAGAAGTGGTGTATGATTATGAAAAGCTTGAGGGTAAATTTACCCGTGAGTTGATTGAATCACGCCCGCAAAATATGTGGCGTTACAAAGAGCTGTTGCCAATTGATGGTGAGCCAAAAGTGGGCGCAAACAACGGCTTTACGCCTTTGATTCGCGCAGACCGATTAGCCAAAACTTTGGGTGTAAAAGAGCTTTATATTAAGAATGACTCAGTGTGTTACCCAACATTATCCTTTAAAGACCGTGTGGTGGCAGTTGCATTATCCAAAGCGGTTGAGTTTGGTTTTACCACCGTGGCATGTGCTTCGACAGGCAACCTTGCAGGTTCCGTAGCTGCCAATGCAACGGCTGCTGGTTTGGAATCGTATGTGTTTATCCCTGAAGATTTGGAGCAAGGTAAAGTGTTGGGTGCAGCAGTATTTGGCACCAATATCATTGCTATCAAAGGTCAATACGATGATGTGAACCGCTTATGTTCTGAAGTAGCTGGTAAATATGGCTGGGCATTTGTAAATGTGAATGTGCGTCCGTTTTATGCCGAAGGCTCAAAATCTATGGGTTATGAAATCATGGAGCAATTGGGCTGGAAAGCACCCAAACATGTGGTTGTACCTATGGCTTCAGGTTCATTGTGCACCAAAATTGATAAATCCATCAAAGAATTTATCAAACTTGGTTTGATTGAAGACACAGGTACAGCAGTTTATGGTGCACAAGCCACAGGTTGCTCGCCAATTTCTAAATCAGTGAAAGATGGTACGGATATGATTCACCCCGTCAAAGCAGATACCATTGCTAAGTCGTTGGCTATTGGTAACCCAGCAGATGGTTTTTATGCCAATCGCGTGATTAAAGAAAGCGGCGGCTGGTGTGAAGATGTGACTGATGAAGAAATCATTGATGCGATGAAATTACTTGCTGAAACTGAAGGTATTTTTGCAGAAACTGCAGGCGGTGTAACTTTGGGTAGCGCTATTAAACTACTTAAATCAGGCAAGTTACCTAAAGATGAATCCATTGTGCTTTGCATTACAGGTAACGGTTTAAAAACTCAGGAAGCAGTGATTAACGAAGTGGCTAAACCACGCGTGATTGGTGCATCTTTGAAAGAATTCGACGTGTTGGCAGAAGCTGATGGCGTAAAATCTAATTCATAAACAGAAAAACAGGAGTAATAACATGACAGTAGCAGTAAGAATTCCAACCCCACTACGCAAGTTAACAGGCGGCGCTGATGAAGTGTCTATTGAAGGCGCAACGATTGGCGACTTGATTGATAACCTTGAAGCAGCGCACCCTGGCATGAAAGCACGTTTATGTGATGATAACGGTGAAATTCGTCGCTTTGTGAATGTATATTTGAATGATGAAGATGTGCGTTTCTTAGATGGTCGTAATACAGCCCTAAAGGATTCTGATGAAGTATCAATAGTTCCAGCTATCGCTGGCGGAAAATAATCTATTTGTCCGATAGCTGTGTTATGGCAAGTGCTGTGATGCTCACATACTAAGAAGTATGCTGCGCTTCTTGCACTCACCATGCCTTGCTAACGAACACATATTTTTATTTTCGAGAGGAGAGAATAATGAAATTACGCGTATATTTAAATTTCGATAAAGAAAAAGTGACTGAACCTGTGATTTGGCAGTTGGCGAAAGAATTTGATGTAGTGACCAATATTCGCACAGCAGAAGTCAAGTCAGATATGGGTTTGGTTGGGCTTGAGGTTGAAGGTAAAACAGAAGTGGTGGAAGCCGCAATTAAATGGCTTGAAGCGATAGATGGTGTGCATGTTGAGCCGATTGAACAGAGTATTGTTGAAGGCTAAACCTTTAAAGTTGGGCAAGGAGTAAGTGATGGCAATTTATAACAATGCAGCAGAAGCAATTGGTAACACACCTTTAATCCGTTTGAATCGAATTGGTGTAGATTTGGATGCTGAAATTTTACTCAAGTGTGAGTTTTTTAATCCGTTAAATTCAGTAAAAGACCGCATTGGTAAAGCTATGATTGAAGATGCTGAAACCAAGGGTTTGCTTAAAGAAGGCGGTACGATTGTTGAGCCGACTTCGGGAAACACAGGCATTGCGCTCGCCTTTGTAGCACGTGCTAAAGGTTATAAATGCATTCTCACCATGCCTGAGTCTATGAGTATTGAGCGACGCAAACTTTTAAAACTTTTGGGTGCTGAGTTGGTCTTAACACCTGCGCCATTGGGTATGAAAGGTGCAATTGCCAAAGCGTCTGAAATTGTTAAAACCATTGATGGCGGTTTTATGCCGCAACAGTTTGATAACCCAGCCAACCCAGAAGTTCATCGCAGAACAACAGCTGAAGAAATTTGGAAAGATTGTGACGGTAAAGTGGATGCGATTGTCGCAGGTGTTGGCACAGGTGGCACGATTACTGGTGTGGCGGAAGTGCTTAAATCGCGCAATCCTGACTTTAAAGCCATTGCTGTTGAACCCAGTGATTCACCTGTGTTATCTGGTGGTGAGCCATCACCACATAAAATTCAAGGCATTGGTGCGGGTTTTGTGCCTAAAAACTTGAATGTAGATATTGTGGATAGCATTGAACAAGTCAGCAATGATGATTCTTTTGCAATGGCACAACGTTTGGCTGACGAAGAAGGCATTCCAGGTGGTATTTCATCGGGTGCAGCAGTGGCTGCGGCATTAAGGGTAGCAGCGCAAGCGGACATGAAGGGTAAACGTATTGTGGTTATTTTGCCATCCATGGCAGAGCGATACATGAGTACGGATTTATTTAAAGGTATCGAAGTTTAGAGTTAAAGCTTTAACCACAGAGGACACGGAGAGCACAGAAATTTTATTGTGGTGATGTGTACTGATGAAGATGTTGAAGTTTAGAATTTAACCACGAACTCATGACACAGTTTTTCTCTGCGTCCTCTGCGTCCTCTGTGGTGAATAAGAGGTTAATAAACATGATTGATTTTACAGAAGAACAAATCGAGCGTTATTCACGCCATATTATCTTACCAGAAGTGGGTGCTGAAGGGCAATCCGCACTTTTAAATGCGAAAGTATTTATGATTGGTGCAGGTGGCTTGGGCTCACCAGTTGCTTATTATTTGGCAGCGGCAGGTGTGGGTACGATTGGTATTGCCGATGCAGATGTGGTGGATTTATCTAACTTACAACGTCAGATTATCCATAATCAGGATCGCATTGGTCACCCTAAAGTTGAAAGTGCGAAAAAGACCATGCAAGAGCTTAATCCTGATGTGAAAGTGAATACGTATAACTATTTTGTCACCGAAGAAAATATTCGTGAAATCATTAAGGATTATGACATCATTATTGATGGCTGTGATAATTTTCCAACGCGTTTCTTGGTCAATGATGCATGTTATTTTGAGAAGAAAACATTAATTTCAGGCGCCATGTTCCGCTTTGAAGGACAAGTGGCAACGTATAAACCACATGTACACAAAGAAGGACCATGTTACCGTTGCTTGTACCCAGAACCACCACCAACAGGTTTGGTTCCTTCATGTTCGGAAGCGGGTATTTTGGGTGCATTAGCAGGTTGTGTGGGTACAATTCAAGCGGTTGAAGCAGTCAAAGAAATTCTTGGTATTGGTGAGTCTTTGTCAGGTAAGTTGATGACATTTGATGCATTACGTATGGAATGGAAGAAATTGAAATTGCGTAAAGATCCGCAATGTCCGTTGTGCGGTGAAAACCCAACTATTACAGAGTTGGTAACATACGAACAAGCATGCGAACTTAAATTCGGCGAATAATGCAATACTCCAGTTCACTCCTTCTTTATTCGGGTGCGGCATCAAAAATGCTCATGTGCAGGAGCACACTGCGCGTTTTTTCTTTGCACACGAATAAAGTAGAAGCACCCTGAAGTACCGCATAAAATATTAATCAGGAAGCATCTGAAATATACGAAGCTTATATTTATTAACGCTTCGTGTCCTTCGTGTCCTTCGTGGTGAACCATGAGGTTAAATATGAGTACATTTGATTTTGCACAGACATCCGACGTGGATGAATTTGAAGCGGGTTATAAAGCATTCAAAGCTGGAACCATGGCAGAAGAACGGTTCACACCGTTTCGTTTGCAAATGGGTGTATACGGTCA
>JAUZQX010000120.1 GCA_030950765.1 Ghiorsea sp. | reverse complement strand
AAGCATATTTTGGTAAGTCTGCTGCCTATTACTACAACATCGCCAGAGGCGTGGATGAAAGGGGAGTCAAAAGCTTTAGAGCACGCAAATCGCTGGGCAAAGAAACTACCTTTGCCCAAGATATTAAGGATGTAGATGTGTTGCTTGGTCATTTCAAAGCATTGGTGGCGCAAGTGTTTCAAGGTTTGGACAAACACAAGCTTCAAGGCAAAACCATCACCATCAAAGTGAAATACGCTGATTTTAAACAGGTCACTCGTAGCAAAACAGAGCCAAACATCATCAACCCAACCCAAGCCTTAACACTTATTCCCAAACTGCTGGCAGATACCCAAGCAGGTTTCCAACCGGTACGGCTTGTGGGTTTAACGATGAGTGGTTTTGAGAACCAAGAAAAAAAAGATGAAAAAGTGCAGTTGGGCTTAAATTTAGATTAAACTTGTCATACCTATGCCACAATGATTTATCAGACTAAAGCAGAGTGATAAGTGAGGTATGTCGATGTTAAATGTTGATGAAATCATTGAAGAGCGTTTCCCTAGGTTTGAACGAAATACATCCATGATTAAGCGCCCCGTTCTCGCAGCGCTTAGAATGCTGTTTCACGAGCGGGAACAGCAGAAGTTTGAAAATGAATACCCCCACCTTCAAGGTTTAGACTTTGTTGAGCAAGTGCTTGAATACTTTGATTTTGGTTATGCTGTGCAACCCCGAGAGCTGGAGCGGATTCCAAGTTCTGGGCGAGTTGTGATTATCGCTAACCACCCGATTGGTACATTGGATGCGTTTGTGTTGTTTCAACTGGTGGCGCAGGTGCGTAGCGATGTGAAAGCGGTTGCCAATCAGGTGTTGTCCAGCATAAAACCTTTAGAATCCTTGCTTTTACCTGTGGATAATATGGGAGGTCAAAGCACGAGAGAGCAATTGAAAGCAGTGTATCAACACTTGGAAAATGAAGGTGTGGTGATTATTTTCCCTGCAGGTGAAGTGTCTCGCTTATCACCATCAGGTATTCGCGATGGTAAGTGGCATAGTGGATTCTTGCGTATTGCCAGTGCGACGCATTCACCGATTTTACCTATTCATGTGAATGGGCGAAACTCTATGTTCTTTTATACCTTATCACTGGTTGCTAAGCCGCTTTCAACCCTTTGGTTGATACGCGAGATGTTTAAACAAGCCAAGCGTTCGGTGGGTGTAAGTATTGGTGAAATTGTCCCATTTGACAGCTATCAAGATGTAAAATTGCCTTTGCAGGCACGGGTAAAATTATTTCAAAAACATTTGTATCGTATCGCCAAACGAAAGTCGGGCATGTATGCGACGACCAAACCTATCGCCCGATCTGAACCACGGCAAAAATTACGTCAAGAAATTCATAGCTGCGAGCTTTTAGGTAAAACCAAAGATGGTAAGAGCATTTATTTGGCGACCTACCAAGCTGATAGCAGTTTAATGCGTGAGATTGGTCGTTTGCGTGAAATTGCTTTTCGCGCAGCCGGTGAGGGTAGTGGTTTGCGTCGTGATGTTGATAGCTTCGACCCGCAATGTTTTCAGCTCGTTTTGTGGGATGATGCTGATTTGGAGATTGTGGGTGCGTATCGCATGTGTGCTGCAGCAAAGGTGAAGCAAGAGGGTGGTAAACTTTACAGCGAAACATTATTTCAGTTTGATGAGGCTATGAATGAGATGATGCAGCAAGGTTTGGAATTGGGGCGTAGCTTTGTGCAACCTAAATACTGGGGTAAACGCAGTTTAGATTACCTGTGGTATGGTATAGGGGCATTTATACGTAAAAATCCAGAGTTTCGTTACTTGTTTGGTCCTGTATCCATCAGTGATAACTACCCAGCAACAGCCAAGGATTTACTGGTCTATTTTTATAGTCTTTATTTTGGTGATAATGATAATAAAGCAAGCGCATTGCTGCCATACCGTTTACATGAAGAACGTAAAGAAGAGCTTGCAGCATTTTTTAGTGGTGAAAACTACAAAGAAGATTTTAAGGTGCTCAAAAGCAGCTTGAAATATCTGGGTTGTGCTGTGCCAACGTTGTATAAGCAATACCCTGATATTTGTGAACCTGAAGGTGTGTCTTTCTTAGGTTTTAATATCGACCCTGATTTTGCCAACTGTGTGGATGGTCTGGTGATGATTGACCTACATCAACTCAAAGAAAAAACGCGCAAGCGGTATATTGAAGTTGAGCAAGAGCCTAAGCAAGGCTGAGCTATTGGAGTTGAGATAAAATATTCTCGACATCGTTATAATCAATGGCGATAGGGCGGTGGTGCCCATCTTCCTCTAAAATAAGGCTTGGGAAGCTATACACACCCATGTTCTGCGCTTGTTGGATGTTATCTTGCAAGTTTTGTTGGGTGGCGGGGTTATTCAGTGTTTGCATGAATAGGGAAACATCCAAACCAATGGATGCAGCACAATCGATTAATACATTATCATCCGATGGGTTTAAGGCATTGATGTAATACGCCTGCTGAATGGCGAGTATCATGACATCTTCTTTGTCAGGGTTGATGGCTTTGGCAGCGAGCACAGCGCGGCAAGCAGGGTATGTTGAGCGGCGAGGTGTGTTGTTTGTCCAGAAATCGAAGTTAAATTGGGTGCTGGGTACTTTGACTTGAATGGTGCGCCAATGATGTTGAATCATGGTTTGTGTGGCTGAATCCATGGGTTCATTGGAATCAGGGGCAAGACCGCCCACCAAGTATTGCACATTGATGTCATCAGGTAGTTTGCTTAAAAGCTCGGTGAATACCGGGCGAAATGCCCAGCACCATGAACACATGGGGTCGTGGATGTAATAGAGTGTTGGCATATAAAAGACCTCTTGCTTGCATTGCAATCTAAAAGTATGACACATAAACATCTAGCTGTGATTTCGACTGCAGTGGAGAAATCTTAGCATGCACGACCCTTGAGCCTTGTAGTGGGTTACAATAAATTAAAGTGTCATTTTCACATCTGGATGTGCATTGATTTCTTGGTAAAGCTTATCCAACTCTGCTTTGCTTTGGGCTGTGAAAGTGATGGTGAGGGCAATGTATTTACCTGTTTTGCTGGGCTTAGAT
>JAUZQX010000012.1 GCA_030950765.1 Ghiorsea sp. | reverse complement strand
TGCATATATTCATCAAACAGACCCTTAGTCACCAGCGTGCTACCAAAGCGGGCAATGGGCTGGTTGGTGATGGTAAATAGCTGATTAAAGTGAATATCATAGCGGGCTAATAGCTCTTTTTTATAGGATGCTTCGAGCTCGACTTGTGATGGTGGCACGTTAATCCCTTGAGGGTTATACACTAAATGAAGGGCAAGCCCGCTCTCTGCCATGCCATAACCCAGCGCATTGAGCTTTTGAATGCCAGCAATGCTGGTTTGAAACACACCATCGCCGCGTTGGGCATCCACATTGTCTTCCAAATAACATGGCAAAGATGCCGCAACCTCAACATCATTTTCCGCCAGAAAATCGGCTAACCATTCATATCCTTTTTCGCTAAGTATGGTGAGGTTGCAGCGGTCAATCACCGTAATGTTCAGCTTGCGTGCAGCCAGCACAAGTTTGCGGAAATGCGGGTTCATTTCAGGCGCGCCACCTGTTAAATCCAGTGTTTTAATGCCTGAAACTTCCATAAGCTGAATCAATAGGTTGATGTTTGCTAAATCCATAATTTCTTTGCGCTTTGGCCCTGCGTTGACATGACAATGGAAGCAGGTTTGATTACATAAATAACCTAAATTCACCTGAAGGGTATGCATACGAGCGCGTTTGATGGTAGGAAAGTTTGTTTTTTTAAGCAGTGGCAACATATCGCGCATAATAATAAATACTCCAATTTAACGTTTAAGTCGTTGAGTAACATCGAATATTACATTTGGCTTGTCAATGGATGAATTTATATGTTGTTTATAAGCCTTTACGCTTGAATGAGGAAAAAAAACGCGCACTTGCATTTTGAAAAGTCGTCGCTATAATTCGCCGCGCTTCGGGTTCAAACCTTGAGGCAAACAACCCATAACGCGGGGTGGAGCAGTGGTAGCTCGTCGGGCTCATAACCCGAAGGTCGTCGGTTCAAGTCCGGCCCCCGCAACCAAACATTACAAGGACTTACGGCTTTCGCCGTAGGTCCTTTTTTCGTTTTGGCGTACTATTTGGCGCAATTCGGGAAAAGTTTTATGGCGCACTGATGGCATAATATCACGTTAAATCACACAAAATAATCTGGCCTACCTATTGATTTCGCATACATAATTATGTATGTAATTACAGGTGGTAAATGATTATGGCAACGATACGAAAAAGAGGGGTGCATCAGTGGCGATTCAGTAGTTCTGTAGTATTGTTTTTAGGTGTTTTGGTCACCCACAGCCCGAAGGTCGTCGGTTCAAGTCCGCCCCCGCACTCAAACACTTAAAAGGCTCGTGAGAAATCACGAGCCTTTTTCTATGTGGAATATAGAACGCTAACAGTTTATAGGTGAGCAGTTCTTAGTCTTTTTTGCAACGCAATACCAGCGAGAAGTATAAACATGATGTATAAAGTGTATGGGTTGTTGTTGCTTTCTAGCAAGCAGCCTGCTGCAGCTTCAGTGTTTTGGATATCATGAATAGTTGTAGATTGTGCTGCGGTTTGTGGTGTTGCAAGCACGGCTGGGTCGATGATGATACCATCACTGATGCCATCTTCATCACCAGCACCACCATCGGTAAGTGAAATGATGAGACCTTTGCCAGAAGCATCTCGGAAGACGGTGTTGTTTTCGCTGTCTGACCATTGCGCATTGGGGTTGAGTTTTAACCAAGTGGTGTCGTTAGCCAAAGTATGTGGTGTTAATACATGCACTTGTGTGGTTTCACCAAGGTTAAGCGCATGGATTTGGAAAGAGAATAAGCTGCCTGAAACTTGATGGGTTGCGGGTGCTTGAATGTGGGTTTCAGTAAACGCAGGAGCTTGAACTTGGCGTAATTCACCATTGCCTTCAATGATAAGCGCATAACGACCATCATTGTTTGCCCATGTTGCAATGCGTGCAGATTGCGCATCATCAATACCATCATGGTCAAGGTCAAAACCTTGTTCTTGGCTATCTGCAACACCATCACCATCGCTATCTAAAGAGGCATCAAATACATCTCCTTCAGCAAACACATATACTTCTTGAACATCAGCTTGGATACGGCGCGTAAATGCGATGTTTAATGTTTTTGAAGAGCCTTGTGCAATGTGTGGGTCTCTATCCATGTGCATAGGATCCATGGATACATTCACAGCATGACTCCATGTGCCATCAGCATGATGTTGGGCAACATAAATTTCAGAATCTATGCCTTTTTTTTGTTGCCATGCCACTGCCCAAGTATTGTTTGCCAAGCTAACCAATGAAGGTTGTACAACCGTATCACCTGCATCAGGAAGTAAGGTTAATGGTTGGGTGGTAACACCAGAAATGGCATCAAAAGCTTTGCTCCACACTTGGCTATGCACTTGCATGCTCCAGCCTGTGAATGCCAAGGCAATCTCACCGTTGTTTAATGCATCGGCAGCGATATGTACGGCAGCCTCTTGGAAATAAGGGGCTGCAATATTTTGCACGATGGGATTTGGGGTGCTCCATGTGATGCCATCACTACTGTTACTGATAACGACCTGCCAAGTGGTGCCTGTACGTTCACTCCACACAATACTTTGTAATCCAGAAAGATGTGTAATGTGCGTTGCATCGCCGACCAAACGGTTGCTTTGGCTGAGTAGGGTTGGATTGCTCCAGCCGTTTGTGTTGCCACGAATCATGAACAATTCACCTTCGACAAGTTTGCCTGTATCTGGTGTGGTGGCTAAAACGATAAGGTCTCCGTTAGTTGAAGTGCTTACATGGATGATATTCCAGCTTGCGAGCGGCCATACATGAGATGAAGCACTCCAACTAGCAGAGTTTATAGGGCTACGAAACATGGTGGGAGCCACGTTGTAACCCCAAGCCAAGGCCAGTGTGTTTGAGGCCAAATAAGCTTGTGTGAACTGGGTGTTGGATGTGATAAGTGTTGGTGTCCAGTGGATACCATCATTTTGAGAATCCCACAGGTCTAAACCAGTATGGGTTGGTGTAATGGTTTGAATATGGGTGGTTGAGAATACAAGGGGTGCTTTGTTACCACCATAGTGCGGGGTGCTGCTTTGGTTAAAAGATGCAGGTAAAACATGTTGCTCCCAAGCCAAGGCTTGGGTTTGCATCAAAGTGGTTAGTGCTGTTATTAGTGTGAGGTTAAAAAGTAATTTGAACATTATCATCTCCGGTGAAGCTTTTTATGTGACCGCTCGCAACAGTCATAATATATGTATCGGAGTGCTGGGATTTTTCTAAGTAGGTATAGGTCGTAAAAACAACTAAGGATTTTCCTTAGTCAACGCTTTTACTATGCTTTTGGGGTAACTCCTTTACGCTTGGCATGGATTTTCATGATACAATTTTAGTTTGTGAGGAAAACTTGGACGCAACGACGACATACATCACAAAGCAGCAACAAACTTTAGCGCAAGCCTTGGCTGACCATTTGCCAACCGCGCATGTTTTAGCATTGCTTGATTTGGATAAAAAGGGCTGGCAAAACATTCAAGCGCATGGTGATTTTTTACGCTGGTCGCAAGGGTTAAATGCGTTGCCTGATGTGCAAGCAGAGGTGGAAATTTTGCACCAAGTTTGTGTGCAAAGTGTTGAGCAGACTGATGTTAACCAAGAAAAAGTGACGCAAGCCCTGCAACAGTTACATCCCTGGCGAAAAGGACCTTTCGAGGTGTTTGGTGTGCATATCGACACGGAGTGGCGCTCGGATTGGAAATGGCAACGGGTGTTGCCGCATATTTCATCGCTTCAAGATAAAGTGGTGCTGGATATTGGTTGTGGCTCGGGTTATCACATGTGGCGTATGTTGGGTGAAAAAGCCAAGTTGGTGCTTGGTATTGACCCATCACCACTCTTTTCCTTTCACTTTGCCAGTATTAAACGTTACCAGCCTGATGCAGCAAACTTTTTAATTCCTACAGGTATTGATGATATGCCTGAGGGTATGAAATGTTTTGATACGGTATTTTCGATGGGGATTTTATACCATAGGCGTGAACCTTTGGAGCATTTGTATAAAATAAGAAGTTTGCTGAAAAAAGGTGGTGAGTTGGTGCTGGAAACTTTGGTGGTGGACGGTGATGCAACCACGTGTTTGGTGCCGCGTGGACGGTATGCCAAAATGCGTAATGTGTGGTTTATACCATCGGTTGCCATGCTGGAAATCTGGTTGCAGCGGGCAGGGTTTAAAAACATACGTTGTGTTGATTTGAATACAACCAGCACAGAAGAACAACGTAGCACAGCATGGATGACTTTTGAATCCTTGGTCGATTATTTAGACCCTGATGATGCACAGAAAACAATTGAAGGTTATCAAGCGCCTAAACGTGTGGTGATGGTGGCAACTTATGAGCTTTGATTGCCAAGGAAAAAGAACAAGAAAAGGGCGTACACTGCAATGGCGGCACCAAACGCTGATTGCGAATAACCCATTAAGTGCGTGGCAAGGTTTGCTCAAGGCGAGGGAGCTTAGTGAACAAGATGCTTTTTTTGCTCCAGCATTATCGGACTTGCCCGACCCTTTTCTTATGCAAGATATGCAGAAAGCAGCGGTTAGGCTGGTTGCTGCCATAGAAAAGAGAGAAAAAGTTCATGTGTTTGGTGATTTTGATTGCGATGGGGTCAGTGGCACCACTGTTTTGGTTGAAGCTTTAAGAAGTGCGGGTGCAGATGTCAGTTTTTCCATTCCGCATCGTGCAGATGATGGGCATGGTATTGGTGTAGAGCCTGTCCAACAGGCTTATGAAGCAGGTGCTACATTGGGTTTAAGTGTGGATACAGGCACCACATGTTTGGACGCTTGTGACAAAGCGACTGAGCTTGGTTTTGATTTAATTATTACCGACCATCATTTGCCCGATAAAATATTACCCAATGCGTATGCCTTGTTAAACCCTGCACGTGAAGATTGCGGTTTTGCTGGACGTGTATTGTGTGGGACAGGTGTTGCCTTCTTTTTGTTGATGGCAACATGGAAGGTGCTTGCAGATAAAAATAAACGCCCAGCTTATGACTTGAAACAACTGCTGGATAGGGTCGCCATGGCAACTGTTGCCGATGTGATGCCTTTGGTGGGTGTGAACCGTGTGCTGGTGCATTTTGGGCTGCAACAATTACGCACAGCACCATCTGTTGGTATGTCAGCA
>JAUZQX010000119.1 GCA_030950765.1 Ghiorsea sp. | reverse complement strand
TCTGAATAAGTCTGGATGAAGCAGATTGTATTTCAGGGCATTCAAAATCCAGGCGTGTGTTGCATGGAATAGCAAGGCTATTGCTCAAACGCACAACGCAGAGTTTGGATGCACTGGACACAATATATGCGTTCATGACTTGTTCAGAGCTTCCTTAAGTCTTTAGCGGTGTAGCGCAGTAAAAATTCGCTCTGCCAAAGCTTGTGAAATACCAGACACCTCTTGTAGCTGATCTCTTGATGCTTTTTTAACACTGGCAATGCCACCGAAATGTTGAAGCAGCGCGGCTCTTTTTTTCGTACCAATACCTTCAATACCATCCAGACTAGATTTGAGAACACGATTTTGCTGGCGTTTGCGTAGGAACTGGGCGGCAAAACGATGTGCTTCATCGCGTACACGAGCAATCAGCAGTAGAGCTGGGCTGTGAATACCAGGTTTAAAACCTTGCTTGAGTGCAAGCGGTGCATCTGCCCAACCCGCCCACAAAGTTTCCTCACCCGTTTTGCGTTTGTCGCCTTTGGCAACGGCAAGTAATGTGATGTTTAAACCCACTTGTTGGGCAGCTTGAAGGGCTGCTTGTAATTGTCCTTTGCCGCCATCTATCAACATCACATCAGGTTTGGGCATGTCATTATCCAAAATTGCGGTGAAAAAACGGGTGAGCACATGGGTCATGGCAGCATAATCATCCCCATCAAGTACTGGGTTCAGGGCAGGCATGATGGCGGGGTTGGTTTTATCTACATCATCAAGCTTGTATTTGCGATACAAGTCTTTGCGGGCACCGTTGTGGTCGGCATAAACAATGGCAGATAGCATTTGTTTACCGCCCAAATGTGCATTATCCACGGCGGCAATCAGTTGTGGTGTTGTTTCAACCGAGAGTAGGGCTTGTAGGGCTTCAAAAGCAGGTTGTTGGTTGTCACTGGTGCGTGCGGCTAAGGTTTGATTGGCGGATTGGGTGACCGCATTTAACCACTCAAAACGTTCACCACGTTTGGGGAAATGCAGCTGCGCTTTAAACGAAGGGTGCAGCAACTTAAGTACATGCTGAAGTGCATCACGATGAGTTTCATCACAAGCCAACAAGATATGTTGGGGTGGTGTTTCGCGGCGATACCGTTCAATGATGAGTGACTGTAAAATCTCTAAGTCATCAGCATCCAATGCCTGATTCACTTTGATGGTATGAACACCCAAGTCACGTCCGCCACGGCGCACACCAATGGCAGCCATCACGCCATGGCTTTGACGAATAATTGTAAGCACATCGGCATGGTTGGGCAGTTTACTTTGTTCGGCATTGGCGAAAATACTGCGTAGTGCAGCAATGCGGTCGCGGAGCATGGCAGCCTGTTCAAAGTGATGTTTATCTGCGGCTTCAAGCATGGCTTGTTGCCAACCTTGCACTAAAACTTGGTCTTGTCCTTTGAGAAAGGCGCGCGCATCGTCGGCTTGTTGTTGATACTTTTCTTCACTCACCATACCCACGCAAGGTGCTGAGCAACGACCGATTTGATATTGCATACAAGGGCGAGAGCGATTGCGAAACGTTGCATCTTCACAGTCTCTTAGCTGGAAAGCTTTTTGCATCAAATGAATAGTGGTGTGTACAGCCCCAGCGTGAGGAAAAGGACCGAAATATTCGCCTGCAAGTTCTCTCTGACCTCGATACATTTGCAAACGAGGAAACTTCTCATCCCGTAGTAAAATGTAAGGATAAGATTTGGAATCTTTGAGCAACACATTGTAGCGCGGTTTAAGTTGTTTGATTAGGTTATGTTCAAGCACCAAGGCATCGGCCTCGGACGGTGTGGTATTAAACTCAATATCTCGTATCAACACCACCATGGCTTGGGTGCGTAGAGATTCAGGCTGGCGTTGGAAATAAGAGCTTACCCGTTTGCGTAAATTACGTGCTTTTCCCACGTATAACACTTTGCGCTTTTCATCTAACATTTGATAAATGCCAGGCTCTGTGGGTAGTTCATTTAAGGGGCGGGGCGGATGAATCCACATGTATTACTGAACCGCAGAGAACACAGAGTTACGCAGAGGGTAACTCAGGTAAATAGTGTTATCGTTTCTATCATCTTTAGAAAACCTTTGCGAAACTTCGCTGTTTAAATGAATCATTTGATGACCTGACATTTTGGGCAAAAGAATGATGCCCGCCCGCCCAATACAATTTTTTCAATGGTTATTTTACACGTTAAACAGGGTTGTTTGTCCCGCCCATACACCTTAAAACTATGTGCAAAATAACCAGGTTTGCCATCCGCTTTCACGAAATCACTGATGCTGCTGCCGCCTGCTTCAATTGCCTCAGTAAGCACAGCCCTGATATGTGCCACCAAAGTTTGGTATTCTTTCTTGTTTAGACGGCTTGCAATGCGTTGCGGATGAATAGCTGCACGAAACAATGATTCCGACGCATAAATATTGCCCACACCAACCACGATATGATTGTCCATAATTGCTTGTTTAATGCTTGTCTTGCGCGTTTTGAGCATATCACGCAGGTAATCACCCGTAAA
>JAUZQX010000118.1 GCA_030950765.1 Ghiorsea sp. | reverse complement strand
CGCATATATTGTGTCCAGTGCATCCAAACTCTGCGTTGTGCGTTTGAGCAATAGCCTTGCTATTCCATGCAACACACGCCTGGATTTTGAATGCCCTGAAATACAATCTGCTTCATCCAGACTTATTCAGAGCTTCCCTAGGTTGTCGCTTGTCTTGGGTTATGCTTTGGGGTTCCAAACCTTTAAGATAAAGGCATCACGTCCTGAACCAATACGGTAGCGTTGGTAGTGTTCGGGGTTCTTTTGATGGTAGTTTTGGTGATGTTCTTCAGCGGGATAAAAGGAAGTATAGGGTTTGATTGCTGTGACAATAGGTTGAGAAAAACGTTGGTCAGCCGCTAAGCTGAGTTTGCTTTGTTCGGCGAGCGTCTGCTGCGCATCATCATGGTAAAAGATGGCTGATGTATAGTGATGCCCTCTGTCGTAAAATGAACCACCGGCATCAGTAGGGTCGATTTGATGCCAGAAAGTATCTAATAAAGTGTTATAATCGATCTTACTAGCATCGTAAGTAATTTGTATGGCTTCAACATGTCCTGTATTACCTGCGCAAACTTGTTCATAGCTTGGGTTTTTGACATGTCCGCCTGAAAAACCAGAAATAACCGACAAAACACCATCGATATTGGCAAAAGGTGAGACCATGCACCAAAAACAACCACCTGCAAATGTTGCTTTTTTTTCAATGTGTTGTGTCATATGTTCTCCTTGCTGTGTTAAAAGTCACTTCATATATACTCAAGTATCATATAGCCATAGACTATATTTGATATGGTTGGAAATGAAAGCAATATGAGGTTGAGAAGATATACATTGCTTTCATGGATTGGGTTTTGTTAGTTTTGGCACTGGTTGTGCGTAGCTACAGATAAAAGAAATGCATGAGAATTGGAGTTGATGATATGGGAATTTTGAGTGAACAATTAGAGCAATCATTGAACAATATCTTTCGTGCCGCGCACTTGAAGCGCAATGAGTTTGTCACGATTGAACATCTATTGCTTGGACTTCTGGATAATGCAGAGGCTTATGCTGTGTTAGAAGGATTGAGTGCTGATGTACCTTTTTTGCGCCAAGAGCTAGAAACATTTATTCAAACGCATGTAACCGTATTGCCAGAAGGTAGTGCTGATACGATTGCCAGTGTGGGTTTGCAGCGGGTGATTCAGCGGGCGGTGATGCATGTGCAATCTGCTGGTAAAGATGAGGTGACCGGTGCGCATGCTTTGGTGGCGATTTTCTCAGAAAAAGACTCGCATGCATGTTATTTTATGAATAAGCAGGGCATTACACGACTTGATGTGACTACATTTATTGCCCAAGGTTTGGATAATATACAAGCATCTATTTCACATGATATTGAGTTGGGTCATGTGGGTAGTGAGCAAAAAGATACATCGCCTTTGGGTAAATATTGTGAAAACTTAACCGATAAAGCCTTGTTGGGTGAGCTAGACCCTTTGATTGGGCGTGACGAAGAGTTAAATCGTTGTATGCATATTTTGTGTCGTCGTAAAAAGAATAATCCTTTGTTGGTGGGTGAAGCGGGTGTTGGTAAAACTGCGATTGCAGAAGGTCTTGCCAAACGTATTATTGATGAAGAAGTGCCTGATATGCTTCAAGATGCACAAGTGTATTCATTGGATATGGGCGCTTTACTTGCTGGCACCAAATACCGTGGTGATTTTGAAGAGCGGCTTAAAGCTGTACTTGCAGCACTTAAAGCCGAAAAGAACGTGATTTTATTTATTGATGAAATTCATACTATTATTGGCGCAGGTTCGGTGAATGGTGGCGCTATGGATGTGTCCAATTTATTAAAACCAGCGTTAGCGAATGGCGAGTTGCGTTGTATGGGTGCAACCACATACCAGGAGTTTAGACAGACCTTTGAAAAAGAAAGCGCACTATCACGCCGCTTTCGTAAAGTGGATGTATTGGAGCCAAGTATTTCAGATACGGTGAATATCTTGAATGGTTTGAAATCGCGTTTGGAAGCACATCATCAGATTAAATATAGTCACCCTGCGATTACAGAAGCAGCCAAACTTGCT
This sequence comes from Ghiorsea sp., assembly GCA_030950765.1. Taxonomy (GTDB): domain Bacteria; phylum Pseudomonadota; class Zetaproteobacteria; order Mariprofundales; family Mariprofundaceae; genus Ghiorsea. The sequence continues at coordinate 4,466 of JAUZQX010000118.1, read as the reverse complement.
GCACGTTATATTACCGATAGGCATTTGCCTGATTCGGCGATTGATGTGTTGGATGAAGCGGGTGCTTCGGTGCATTTAAAAGGCGCGGGCAAGCGGAAAAAACAATTGGGTGTGCAAGATATTGAAGCAACAGTGGCATCCATGGCTCGTATTCCTGCACGTCAGGTATCAACCTCGGATAAAAAATCCTTGGTCAATTTGGAGCGAAACCTCAAGTTGTCCGTGTTTGGACAAGATGATGCGATTGGTCAGCTTTCGGCAAGTATTAAATTATCAAGGGCAGGGCTTGGTTCACCTGAAAAACCCATTGGTAGTTTCTTGTTTACGGGGCCAACGGGTGTGGGTAAAACAGAAGTTGCTAATCAGCTTGCACGAATCATGGGCGTAGAGCTGATTCGTTTTGATATGTCGGAATACATGGAGTCGCATGCGGTTTCTCGTCTTATTGGTTCGCCTCCTGGTTATGTGGGTTATGAGCAAGGTGGATTGCTTACCGATGCCATTAATAAACACCCATATTGTGTATTGTTGCTTGATGAAATTGAGAAAGCGCACCCAGATATTTTTAATGTGCTTTTACAAGTCATGGATCACGGTACTTTGACGGATAACAATGGTAAGTCGGCAGACTTTAGACATGTTATTTTGATTATGACCAGCAATGCAGGTGCATTTGAAATGCAAAAAGAAAGCATTGGTTTTAACTCAGCGAGTAATATTGGTAAAGATGAAGAAGCCATCAAACGTTTGTTTACACCAGAGTTTCGCAACCGTTTGGATGCAACGATTCCTTTTGCGTCATTATCGGAAGATGTGATTATGCATGTTGTAGATAAATTTATCATGGCACTGGAAATGCAACTTCAAGATAAAAAAGTGGAGTTGGATATTACGGCTGCTGCAAGAAAATGGTTGGCCAAAGAAGGTTACGACCCATTGATGGGTGCGCGACCTATGGAGCGTTTGATTCGTGAACAAATCAAAAAAGCTTTGGCAGACCAAATTTTGTTTGGTGACTTGCAAAAAGGTGGCGTGGCTGTGGTTGATGTGGATGGTGAAGGTTTGGTGGTGCAACGTGCTGCAGAGGCTTGTGAGGAATAAGTTGCTGATGTTTGTAAACTGTAACCTATATTTATGACCTGGCGTAACCCTAGCCACAAAAAAGATGTGAAAACGTATGCTGCAGATGCCAAAGGCATGGGAGCAGGGCAACAACATATTAGTATGCAGCCTATTGGTGTGGTGAATAGCCCCTACCAAGAGCGTTTTGCTACCCCAAGGCAACCTGCGTATGCGGTAGAAGATAAATCTGCCAAAATTGTACTCGATGCAGGGCATAATTATGAGCAGGCTTTACAAGATTTGCAGACATTTTCGCATATTTGGATTGTTTATTGGATGCACCTTAATCAAGGCTGGAACCCTTTGGTGAAACCACCACGTGATAAAGAACATAAACATGGTGTATTTTCTACACGGGCTCCGCATCGCCCCAATTCGATTGGTTTATCGCTTGTTTCGTTAACATCTATAGTAGGAAGAGTATTGCATATCGGTAATCATGATATGCTGGATGGAACGCCTGTGTTGGACATCAAACCTTATATCAAAGAGGCAGATATGCAGGAAAATGCCAACAATGGTTGGATTGATTTACTCAAAGTTTAATCAACCTTTGACTTTCAACCATTCAATTCAATAATCAAAGCCATGAAATGTCCTGCTTGTGGTACTTGGTACCCTGATCAAAAACTTTTTTGTTTATCATGTGGTGATTTATTATCGAGTAAAGATGGTAAAGTACGCTTGGGTGAATATGTGTTGCTTGAGAAAATTGGGCAAGGTGGTGTGGGCGTGGTGTATCGCGCACGTCATGAGGGTATCAACCAAGAAGTTGCCATCAAGCTGCTTAACCAAAGTAGCTTTGGTGATACCCAGCACATGCAACGGTTTAAGCGTGAAACACGTTTGCATGAAAAATTAGAACACCCGAATATTATCCACTTGATTGATGTATTAGAAGAGGGTGAAGTGATGGCGCTGGTGATGGAGCTATTGCGCGGCTGTAGCCTAAAAGAGTATGTTATTCATCGGGGCGAATTGCCTTTGGGTGAAATTATTTATGTGGCTCAAGCCGTGCTTTCGGCTTTGCAAGTTGCCCACCAACAAGATATTATCCACCGTGACTTAAAACCTTCCAATATTTTCTTGACAGATGCAGGTGATGTGAGGTTGATGGACTTTGGTTTAGCCAAATCAACAACCAGCAATGAAGACATTACCGCTAGCGGCATTACGGTTGGTACATATTTATACATGGCTCCTGAACAAATCTTAGGCAAAGAGATTGGTGCTTTTACAGACTTATATGCTTTTGGTATTGTATTATATCGTATGGCGACAGGGATTTTACCATTTATGTCCACTGGTGGTGGTGAGTTTGAGATTATGGAAAAACAAGTTCGGCATCAAGCTGAACATCCGAAAAAACTCAATCCCAATATTCCTGATGCACTTGATGACTTGATTATGGATTTATTGCATAAAACCCCGCAACAGCGTCCCAAAGATTGTGCAGAGGTGATGTCGCGTATTGAGGCGCTTGGTGAACCTGAGCGGGTCAGTATTGATCTAGCGGATATGCAAAGTGAAGGTAGCTCGGTTTCAACATTGTCTGATTTGAATCAAATAGTGATGGAGCAAGAAGAGAGCACGCTGGCAGAAATTGAAGCGCAAGAAGAAAGTATAACAGATACGATTTCATACAACACATTGTTGGGGACATTTTTCATTGAGTCACCAGCGGCACCTGAATCACCTCCTTTTGATATGCGGCATCCGCCAGCTTTAAGTCGAGATACGTTGGCACATTTGCGTAAGTCCATTGCAAAAATACCACCATTACCCGAAGTTTGGTATCAAGTGCAGGTAATTTTTGATGATATTGAGTCTTCACCTGCAGATTTGGCGAAGGTGATTGCACAAGATGCTGTTTTAACTGCCAGTATTTTGGAAATATGCAATTCTGCTGCATACTTACCCGTGGGTGCAAAACCTGTGACAGATGTTGCACTGGCGTTAGCTAGGGTAGGTATGGGTGGTGCTGAAGCCTTGATTCTGGGTGAAATTATTCCTGAGTTTGGTGGCATTAAAAAGTCATCTAAATATGTACGTAGATTATGGTTTCACGGGCAGGCGATTGCCATGATTGCCAGCACACTTTCGGATTATAGTCAGGTGGTGGATAGCCAATCTGCAACCATGTTTGGTTTATTGCATGATATTGGCAAGTTGGTGATATTACATGCAGAACCTGATGATAAACTGGATACGCTAAAAGCGGCAATTCACGCTGGTAAAGATGTATTATCTGCTGAATTGGATGTGCTGGGTTATAGTCATATTGATGCAGGTATGATGCTGGCACTGCATTGGAAATTACCAAGAAAAGTACATCGGTTTATTTATTATCATCATTTCCCTTGTTGGCAAAACCCACAAAGCTGGCCGCCTGATATGCAAGCATCTACCATGTTGATTCATATATCACATTTGTGTTTGAGCTCGCTTTTGGCAGAGGAACATCAAGATGTGCGCGGTATGCAAGATTTGGATGCGCCTTTAAGCCATGTTCATGATGGTATATGGCAAGATAGTTTTCGTTCACATGTGCCAGGTTCAGAGTCTATTTTGCGTAAACCATTGCATCTGCCCATCACTGATGCATCTGTATATAGCCAGTTGCGGGTGCAAGTGGAGCGTTTACAGCAGGCTTTTCCAGATTTATATCCTGCATCTTAGTGATAACTTGTATGCTTGCTCAATGCTTAAAGACTACGCATCATACGCTGGTGTATTTTGGGAGATATTGAATGATTAGTTGGCTTTCTGGCGTTGTGCTTGAGTTGGACCCATCAGGTAGTGTGGTATTGAATGTTAATGGTGTGGGTTATGAAGTTTTTGTCAGTATGCAAACCTTGGTTGGCTTAAAACAGGGGGCTCAGGCTAGCTTACAGATTCATAGTTATGTGCGTGAAGACCAGTTTACATTGTTTGGTTTTAGTGACCATAAAGAGCGTACCTTGTTTCGTAGTTTGAACAAGGTGTCTGGTATTGGTGCAAAAACGGCATTAAACTTGATGTCAGGCATGAATGCAGCTGATTTGATGCAAGCCATTGAAAACAGTGATGATGTGGCAATCGCGCGAACCCCTGGTATTGGCAAAAAGACAGCGCAGCGGTTGATTTTAGAACTTAGAGGTAAACTTATTGCCGCTGATGATACCGTGGCAAGTACAGGTGGTGGTTTGCATCATGATGTGAAGTCAGCATTGGTCAACTTGGGTTATAAACCCATACAAATTGATAAAGTGCTTAAAAGTTTGGATAGCGCCCTTGATTTTGAAGCTATGTTTAGGGCGGCGCTTAAAGCCTTATGAATTTTGAACCCTTTGATGATGACGATA
>JAUZQX010000117.1 GCA_030950765.1 Ghiorsea sp. | reverse complement strand
CCGTGCATGAGGGGGAACCCGTTCACGCAAGCCTAGCTCACGTGTCGGGGTATTGCCTTCATGAATCAATTATACTTCAGCTTCAATGTTAACTTTAAGATCTGCAACCACATCTGGGTGCAAACGAACACGAAACTCATGTTCACCTACTTCTTTAATCGGCGCATCCAACAAAATGTCACGACGAGCAACATCAAAGTCTTGCTCATTAATCATCGCTGACAACTCTGTTCCACCAATAGAACCATACAAATGTTTGCCATCAGAAGTCGCACGAACAACAACCAAATCCAAAGCTGATAATTTTTCAGCCTCGTTTTTCGCAGCCACAAGTACTTCCGCTTGTTTTTCTTCTAATACTTTGCGACGACGCTCAAACACTTTAACATTACCTGTGTTTGCAACAATCGCTTTGCTTTGTGGTAATAAGAAGTTGCGACCATAACCATCACGTACTTTTACTTCATCACCAACGTTTCCAAGTCCTTCTACACGTTCCAAAAGAATCAAATCCATCATTTTTCTCCTGTTGTCGAAACCATATTTCGACGAAATTTAAACCAAAAATCAAGTAGTCCAATCACGATGAATAACATCACCACGGCAGACCAAAAAAACAACATCACATACATCACTATAATTGTATTCACCATATTACGGCTTTTAAACCATGCATGTGTTACCATCACACCCTGCACAGCAACTAAACCTGATAATACCAGTAAACCATTGCTTGCTATATATTGTAGGTCGCCTGTTGCCAACAGTGCTACTGCTGCAAACGCAACCCACACATAAACCAGCACACTTGGTAATGTAAATTCCAGCATCCCACTTTCATTACCTTGGTAAAAATGATACTGCCTAGCAACTTTACGTGCATAAACAATATTACCCCACCATACAACCCACAGCGTAAACACCAGCAAACCAGGGAATATTTTTATCACCCAACCTTGTAGTTGACGAACAGACTCCACAGCTTGCGTTTCGGCAGCGGGCACACCACTTACCATATCATCAAACATGGGTTTAAAGAGCTCAGACACAAAAGCTTGAATACCTGTTGTATCCATCGCAATCATTAAAGCCAAGATAACGACCGTAAATAAAAGAACGGCCAATACCCAAGCTGCCTGACCCAAACCTTGTCGCTGAAGGACGCTTGCTGACAAAGATGAAGCAACCACAAACACTACAAAAAAAAGTAAGGTCAAATACATGCTACCCGATGACAAAAACAATATGAATGCAGCTGCAATTACACCAACTTGTAAGCTGTAGAGCAAACCACCACCAAACAATACCAACGCAAATACACTGGGCACTGCCAAATGAAGCAACATACCCACCACAACCATTAAAAAACCAACAACGGGAAGATTCCCGAACAACAGACTGAAACCATAGGCCGCCGTTAGCATGAGCACTACCATCGCAGCGCAAGGCACACGTTTGGTCAAAAAGAAGTCGACCAATTTAGGCATGGTTACATGACTGTGTTCAGAGTCTTGGTTCATTTTAAGGCTTGCCTTATGGTGAACAAATCAATCAATCGTGATGCAAAGGTGTGAACGACAACAATGCCAACACACGTGCACGTTTAATCGCAGTGGTCAATTGACGTTGATGTTTTGCACAAGTGCTTGTTACACGTGAAGGAATAATTTTATAACGTTCTGAAACAAATTGTCCCAATAGTGCTGGATCTTTATGATCAATTGTTAGTGTTTTGTCTGCACAAAACTTGCAGAACTTACGACGACGTTGGAATTTACCACCGCGTCCACCTGGACCACGACGTTGTGGGCGTTCTGAACGACCACCAGCAGGACGTGCAGGGCGTGCAGGACGTGCGTCAGCAGCAGGTGCAGTCGATTCAGTTTTTACTGTTTTTTCTTCACTCATTCTATTCTCCTCAATTATTCTTATCTAATAAATCAATACGGCTTATCCAAACTTCTACCTGTCCCCATCGTTGCTGCCCATCACGGCTATAATAACGACGGCGCAGTTCTCCTTCGACATGTACACTTTGACCTTTAAACTTGATAAGCTTTTCAGCCCATTCACCCTCTGCACGTAATGGCATGGGTTGTTCATCTATCATGGTGGCTCTTTTCTGCCCCAGATGTGGTCGATGTACAATTAAAGAAGCAACAACAGCAAGGCTTCCATCTGGCATCCAACGGTCATGGATGTCATCAACGACACCACGCAGTTGGACAGTATTAAGTTGTAGCTTCTCCACTTTCTTCCTTAGCAGCTTTTTCTTCCGCTTTAGGTTCAGCTTTCACTTCTTCAGTCGCTTTTTCAGTTTTTGTTTCTGGTTTAGCTTCTTCTTTGGTGTCTGCTTTTTTAGCTTCGGCTTCTTTGCTCTCAGCTTCAGCTTTAGGCTCTTCTGTAGCCGCCGTTGGACGACGACGCAACAATGGCGAAGGTTCATCAGATAGTTCAGTAATACTTGTGGTTAAGAAACGCAAAACGCGCTCATCCAAACGCAATGTTTCATCAATCAATTTTGACACACTTGCTGCGCCATCGGTGACCAATAATGCGTAATGACCACGATTACGTTTTTGGATAGAATAAGCAAGTGGACGAACGCCCCAGTATTCGCGTTTCACGATACGGGATCCTGCTTGTTCAATTTTTTCAATCAGTTCATTGGTAAGAACTTCGGTGTTTTCCTGAGATACATCAGGGTTTACGATAAACACTGTTTCGTAATACATAGCGCTCCTCTTGGCATGATTATCTTTTCGATAATCGTTGCTTTGAAACATTTTTAGGCGCGTTCAAAGCAAGGTTATTTTAGTTTTACTGACATTGCAGCGAGCGGCAGCATAAGCACTCCTTGTCTAAAGTCAATAAAATTGCGCCGCATGTAGGCGCAAAATGGAAATGTCCGCTTTTAGCAAAATAGAAATGTCCCCCTTAGTGTTTGGCTTGGAGGTGACAAATGAAAGCGGAGTTATTACAGATGAGCGAGCAAGAGCAGTCACGATCAGAGGTTAAACGGTTATATATTGAAGGGCATATTAGGCAGAAATCAGCGGCAAAACGGATGGGTATTAGCACACGCCAAACTCGTCGCATAGCCAAGGCATATCGGCAACACGGTGTCACAGCATTGATACATGGCAACCGAGGCACGGTGAGCAACCGTAAGATACGGGATGAGATAAAACTTCGTTGTCTTGCGTTAGTTCGCAGCCATTATCATGACTTTGGTCCAACTTTCGCAGCGGAGAAGCTGTTGGAAAAGCACCAGATTAGCATCTCCTCCGAGACTTTGCGCCAATGGATGATTAGCGGTGGCATTTGGAAAGCTAAGTGCAAGAAGGAAAAGCGTCATCACCCTGTACGTGAACGCCGTCCTCGCATGGGGGAGCTGATTCAAGTTGATGGTACGCCCCACGACTGGTTTGAAGGCAAAGCAGCCAAATGTACATTGATGGTTTTCATTGATGATGCGACCAGTAAGCTGGTCGATTTACAGTTCTACCCAACCGAAGGTACGCAAGCCTATATGGAAGGGTTAAGACGCTATATAAAAGCCTACGGTCGCCCTGTCGCAATTTATTCTGATAGACATAGCTCGTTAACTGTCAATACCGTGGATGCAGCATCAGGTGAGCAGCTAACACAGTTTGGAAGAGCTTTGAAAACATTGGATATTGAGCATATCAAAGCCAACTCACCACAAGCCAAAGGACGCGTCGAGCGTGCCAACTTAACCCTGCAAGATAGGCTGCTCAAAGAGATGCGTTTGGAAGGCACTTCTAACATCGAAGAAGGTAATGCTTTTTTGGCAACATACATGGAAAAGCATAATCAAAAGTTTGCTGTAGTGCCTGCATCAAGTGAGGATGCCGATCGCCCTGTGTTGCATAGCGAAGAAGAGCTTGATTTAATCTTTTCTAAGCACTCCAAACGTAAACTATCCAAGAACTTAGCACTACAATACAACAACACAACTTACCAAGTAAACATCAAGGGAATTGGCTACGCCATGCGTGGCGCAACAGTCACGATTTGCGAAACCTTTGATGGAAAGGTTACGCTTTTATACAAAGGAAAGCCTCTGCAATACACCACGTTCAAACGAGGTGACAAAATACCAAAAGTAGTCAGTGAGAAGTCTATTAACCAAGCCGTCGATCAAGCGATGATAAAGCAAAGCCAGAGATGCAACCACAAACCAAAACCCGATCACCTTTGGAGAAAACCAATACCTCAAAAGCGGACATTTCTACCTGGGGCAAAAGAGGACATTTCTACTTTGGGTTGACACCAAAGGGCATAGTTTTGCAAGATCCTTTCTTGTATGTATTTATCCTTCTTCCCAACTTTTGAGTTTGTGTAGCAAGTTGAGTTTCACGCCATCCCATTCAATAAAAACGATGCTGTAAAGCATGGAATCACGAATACGCCCATCCGCCATGACCCGATGACAACGTAAAAGCCCCTCTTCTTTTGCTCCAAGGCGCAAAATAGCTTGGCGCGATTTAAAATTTAAGTAGTCGGCATAAAATTCAACACGGTTCATGTTTAAGCTTTGAAATGCATACTTTAACATGAGCAATTTGGCTTCGGTATTGGTGCGGGTTTTTTGCCAAGATTTGCCGATAAAGGTTAAACCTATGGTGAGTCGTTTGTGTTGCCAGTCGGTATTCATAAATTGAGTAGAGCCTGAAATCTTGCCCGTCTTTTTATCAATAATCACAAAAGTTAAACCTTCTCCTGCTTTAAATGAGGCTTGGGCTTGTGCATAAAAGGCTTCAATATCATTGGGATGGGGAACATGGGTGACAAAGAGTGTCCACAGTTTTCCATCTTGGATTGCGGCACATAAACCTTGTTTGTGATGTGCAGCTAAGGGCTCGAGACGGATAAATCTGCCTTCTAGTGGGATGGGTTCAAATGTAGGCATAAATACTCCTTTTTATGAATTGTTTTTAGGAACGATATACTAAGTTGGTATGATGACCCTTTTTAGACAGTGGATTTAATAGCCCATGCTAAATTGCTTAACTTAGTGCCATTCAGGTCAGAGCCCTTTTTCAAATATTTCCTCCCTAAAAAACACCTGTGGAAGAATATAAGCGGGCGGTTTCAAGTTCCAAGTGCAACACGCGCAAAATGTTTATGAAAGTCGAAGGACTCAGGCATGAATATTTCAGCAGGACATCTGAAGTTCAAGGTTTTTCTTGGTCGGGTGTTTAACTTCCATGCAATCTCATCAAGT